>JAVXWK010000708.1:0-15807 GCA_032230575.1 Pseudonocardiales bacterium
GTTCCAGGGCCGTCTGCGCACGCTGGCCTCGAACGCCTTCTCCGTCGAGCAGGCCGTCCGCGAGGCCGACCTGGTCATCGGCGCCGTCCTGGTGCCGGGCGCCGCGGCCCCGAAGCTCGTCTCGAACGCACTGGTCGCCGACATGTTGCCGGGGTCGGTCCTGGTGGACATCGCCATCGACCAGGGCGGCTGCTTCGAGGACTCCCGCGCCACCACGCACGCCGAGCCGACCTACGAGGTCCACAACTCGGTCTTCTACTGCGTGGCGAACATGCCGGGCGCCGTCCCGCGCACCTCGACCTACGCGCTGACCAACGTGACGCTGCCGTACGCGGTGTCGTTGGCCGACAAGGGCTGGACGCAGGCGCTGAAGGACGACCGTTCGCTCGCCCTGGGCCTCAACGCCCACGCCGGCCAGCTGACCAACGGCCCGGTGGCCGAGGCGACCGGCCTCGTGCACACGCCGCTGGAGACCGTCATCTAGAGCCAACTGAATGAAGAGGCCCCCGCACGCGATCACGCTGCGGGGGGTTCGCCTATTCGGCCCGGTACTCGTCCACGAGCCGGAAGAAGAGGTCGAGTGGGTCGTCCGCCCCGGCGTTCTCCTCGATCGCGTGAGCCCAGCCGAGGGCCATCCCCCAGCCGAACCGGGCTGCCAGCCAGTTGCTGAAGTCACGGCTGGCCCCGAACGCGAACGGCTCCTCAACTCCGTGCACCTCCAGAGCGGTGCCGTAGCCCCAGAGCAGAGTTTCCAGCTCTCCGAGCCTTCTCGCCCGGACCCACACCCCTGGCCACATCCGGATGTCCTGGAGCAGGCTGTAGACGTCCGCGTGTTCGGACAGCGGTTTCGGTTGCGGAGAGTCGGTCATGACCGCAACGCCTCCACCCTCGCCTTGATGCCGTCGATCACGCAGTTCAGCCCGAACTCGAACTGCCCGTCCAACGTCCAGATCTCCTGGACGTCGAGCATCTTGACGTAGTTCGGGTGCTTCTCCCGGTACAGGTCGGCGATCTTCGCCAGGTCCGGCGGCGGCGAGTCCATCCCGCCGCGGGCGATGAAGTTGACCTCGGCGACCGAGTACCCGACGACGAAGCTCGACACCGTGGAGATCGACTGGGCCGCCGCACCCAGCGACAGACCGGCCCGCAGCATCGGTTCGAACATCGAGTCGGACATCGCCACCGCGTTCGGGCCGATGCTGTTGAACTCCCCGATGTTCTTGACCCACCACGGGTGCTTGAGCGCGAGACGATGCAACGAGTGCATCATCCCGCGCACCGCGGTCTCCCAGTCGTCGTCCGGGGCCGGCAGGTCGAACTCGCCGTAGACCTCGTCCAGGCAGAGCTCGATCAGCGCGTCCTTGGTCGGCACGTGCCAGTAGAGCGACATCGGGGCCGCGCCGAGCTCTGCCGCGAGCTTGCGCATGGACAGCTTCTGCAGGCCGTGGGCGTCCAGCATCTCCACGGCCTTGCGGACGATCGCCTCCCGGCTCAGGCCGAGGGGCTGCCCGCTGCTGGGCCTGGGCTTGCTGAACCACACGCTGTCCACATCAGCGATCCTAGGCACGCCTCAGCAGGATGCTGGCCGCAACACCTCCCAGGAACACGGCGATCGCGCCGATCAACAGGCTGATGCTCATTCCGTTCGAGAACGCCTCACGCACGACCGTGATGTCCGCACCGCTGTGCAACGCCTCGCTCAACGACCGCCCCGGAACACCTTCCGGCAGCGACGCCACGAACCGCGCCGACAGCAGCGCGCCCAGCACGGCGATGCCGAACGAGGAACCCAGCTCCGTCAACGTGCCGGAGAGCCCGGACGCGATGCCTGCGCGTTCCGGCGGGATCGACCCCATCAGCGCGTTGACCGCAACCGGCTGGGACACACCGACTCCCACGCCGATGAGGATCAGACCGGCCAGCGTCGGCGGGTACGTCGTGCCGATCGACAGCAGCGCCACGCCTCCCGCGACGATCGTCATGCCGAGCAGCATCGCCCTGCCCGCGCCCAGCTTGATCACGAGCTGTCCCAACGTGTTGCTGGTGACGAGCAACGCGATCGCCATCGGTGCCACGCGGATGCCGGCCTCCAACGGGCTGTAGCCGAGCACGCCCTGAAGGTGTTGCGTCAGCAGGAAGAGCGAGCCCGCCATGCCGAACGCCGCCAGCACGCCCGACGCCACCGCACCGGTGAAACGGCGGTCCTTGAAGAACCCGAGGTCCAGCATCGGCTCCGCGGTGTGCCGTTCCCACAACGCGAACGCCGTCATGGTGACCACGCCGAGCGCCACCGGCACGCCGAACTCCAGCGAGCCGAAACCGTGCTCCGGCACCGAGATCACCGCGTACACCAGCGAGACCATGCCGATGATCGACAGGATCGAGCCGACGACGTCCGGCTTGCGCACGGCCGGGTCCTTGGACTCCGGCACCAGCGCCGCCACGGCCGCGATCGCGAGGATCGCCACCGGCACGTTGATCAGGAACACCGACCCCCACCAGAAGTTCTTGATGAGCGCGCCACCGATCACCGGCCCGGCCGCGAAGCCGAGGCTCGTCACCGCCGCCCAGATGCCGATGGCCTTCGGGCGTTCCTTCTCGTCGAACAACTGCATCAGCACGGCCAGCGTGCCCGGCATCAGCATCGCCGCGCCGACGCCCATGAAGCCCCGTGCCGCGATCAGCGCCTCGGACGAGCCCGCGTACGCAGCCACGGCACTGCCCGCGCCGAAGAGCAGCAGACCGGCCAGCAACGCCTTCTTGCGCCCGAACCGGTCGCTCAAGGAACCGGTCGTGAGCAGCATGCCCGCCAGCGCGAGCGAGTAGGCGTTGATCATCCACTGGATGTCGGCGGTGCTGGCCCCCAAGCCCGTGGAGATCGACGGGATCGCCACGTTCAGCACGGTGTTGTCCAGCACCACGACCATCACGGACAGGCAGAGCACGCCGAGCACGGCCCAGCGCTGAGGATGCGGGTGCACCCCGGTTTTCTCGATCGTCGAAGTCATCAGGTCCCCCTTACGGTGTACGAGGACCTTACAGCGTACGAGACCGCAGGGCGCAAGAGGATTTCGCTGAGGAATGAAGAGTTCGCGTGAAACCGCGAGGGCGCCCAGCGCCCGAGCCTGCGGGGGCCTGGGGGTCGTCCCCCAGAAGACACGACAGCCGACCCGGCCTGCGCAGTTCGCAGGCACAAGTCGGCTGAGGATGTCCCGCCACGTAAAGGGCGGCCGCGCTCAACCAGCCTGGGGGTCACTGGGAGCGGGGCCGCCGTGACCAAATATAGCGGGCCCGAGGCACCGCCGCCCAGCACCCCCGCCGAAACGCGACCCAAAAGTTTCCCCGACTGGACCACTGCCCGTGTTGGGCCCGTCCAGCAAACGAGTGAATTCCCCCTCGCGCGGTGCGGCGAGCAGGGCCAACGGCCGATGAAGACGGAGTCGGGTGTCCCTCGAAGGGAGATTCCATGGCTGAACCACAGGGATGGATCCACTGCCACGACCCGTTCGGTCGGGACAGATCGATGACCGTTCTGGTCGAGAACGACCGAGTTCTCCTGGTCACGCCGCCTGGTGAGACCGCTGTGATGTCCGCCACCCAGACGCGTCGGCTGGGCTCTTTGCTCGATCAGGCCACGGCGAAGATGTGATGGACGACGCCCTGCGAGACGCGGTGCTGCAGCGGCTGGCGCTGCTGGACAAGGTGGCAGAGCACGGCGAGGCCGAGGCGCTGGTTCCGCTGGCCCGCGCGGAGATCCACCGCCTGGCGGACGGCTGGCGACTGCTGCTGACGGTGCACCAGCCCGACGAGGACGGCCGGTGCAAGGCGTGTCCTGGCTGGTTGCGGCGACGGCGGTGGCCCTGCCAGATCTGGAACATGGCGCACCAGCACCTGATCGGCGAGGGTCTGCCGCACCGGGAACGCCGCAAGCCGTTGCGCAACCCGTTCACCCGATCAGGCACGATCGAGATCCCCGAGGAAACACCGGTCGAGCTGACCGCCGAACTGCCGCCGATCCTGTCCGACGTGCCGCCGCTGGTGCACCGGGCGCCAGTGGTGTCCCGCCCCAAGCACGCCTTGCCCGACTGAGCTTTCAGGCAGGATGGGCCGCATGCATGACGGCAGCGGCCTCATCGCGGTCCAGAACCTGACCAAGCAGTTCGGTTCTGTCACAGCGGTGCAGAACCTGAGTTTCACCGTGTCCCCCGGCAGTGTGACGGGCTTCCTCGGCCCGAACGGCGCGGGGAAGACGACGACCCTGCGCATGCTGCTGGGCCTGGTGAAGCCCACGAGCGGCACGGCGACGATCAACGGACGGCAGTTCCACCAGCTCGGCCAGCCCGGTCGCGTGGTGGGTGCGGTGCTGGAGTCGCAGGGCTTCCACCCGCGCCGCACCGCGCGCAACCACCTGCGGGTCTACGCGGCGGCGATCGGTGTGCCGGACGCGCAGGCCGACCAGGTGCTGAACCTGGTCGGCCTCAGCACCGCGGCCGACCGCGCGGTCGGCGGGTTCTCGCTGGGCATGAAGCAGCGGCTCGCGGTGGCCACGGCGTTGCTCGGTGATCCGCAGGTGCTGGTGCTGGACGAGCCGGCGAACGGGCTGGATCCCGAGGGCATCGCGTGGCTGCGCACGTTCCTGCAGTCGTACGCCCGCATGGGCCGCACCGTGCTGATCTCCAGCCACCTGCTGGCCGAGGTCGAGCAGACGGTCGACCAGGTCGTGATCGTCTCCCGCGGGCAGACCGTGTACTACGGGCCGTTGGATCACCTGCGCCAGCAACAACAACGTCGCGTGCTCGTGCAGCCCTCGGACGTCGGTGCGCTCGCGACCGCGTTGCGGGAGGACGGCGTGCACACGATCGAGCAGCTCGTGGACGGGCGGCTCGCGGTGTCCGGAGTGGACTCGAGGCACGTCGCCGACATCGCGTTGCGCGCGGGCGTGTCGGTCTACGGCATCCAGGAGGAACAGGTCGACCTCGAACGGCTCTTCTTCCAGCTCACCAGTGGTCAGTACGCCGGATACGCGCCGGCTCCGCATCAGCAGCAGGGTGGTTGGGTCTGATGGGCAACCTCGTACAGGCGGAGCTCCGCAAGACGACGACGACCGGCCTGTGGTGGGGTCTGCTGATCCCGACGGTGCTGGTCGCGCTGGGTGGTGGCCTGCTCTCCGGCCTGATCGGCCGGTGGTTCGTCGACCTCACGTCGACCACGGACGCGGAGCAGCTCTCGGAGATGCTCGGGGTCACGCCGGACCAGTGGAAGTTCTCGCTGTTCGGCATCGCGCGGTCGATCAACTTCGCCACGGTGTTCCCGTTGATCTTCGGTGCGCTGGCGGTCTCCGGTGAGGTCGGCAGGCGGACGATCACCACGACGTTCCTGACCGCGCCGTCGCGGATGCACTCCATGCTGGCGAAAATGCTCGTCTACGCGCTGTGGGGCGCGATCTACGGGCTGGCGATCATGGGATTCGTCGCGCTCGGCGTCGTCCTGACCAGCACGTCGGGCCAGCTGCCCGACTCCGGTGGATGGGCGATGCTCACGCTGGTCTGCGTGATCTCGTCGATCCTGATGACGATGTTCGGCATCGGTCTGGGCGCGTTGATCCCGAACGCCGCCGGCGTGATCGTGCTGCTGACCATGTACTTCGTGGTGCTCGAGAACTCGGTGCTGTTCGGCCTGCGGATCGCGGGCACGCCGGAGACGGTCGTCGGGTTCCTGCCGAACGGGTCGGTGAACGGGCTCACCGGCTCGGTCGTCGTCGATCTTTTCCTCGCCAAGGCCGGTGTGGTGCCGGAGGAGGCCGTCACGTTCCTGCGGATGTTCGCGGGCGCGGGCGGCGCGCAGACGTGGTGGCTGTCGGGCCTGATCTTCCTCGGCTGGGTGGCGGTCGTGTTCGGCGGCGGCTGGGCGCTGACGACCCGCAAGGACGTCACCTGACCTGCGTTTGGTCAAGATCTAGTTGACTGTCGGACCCCGTCCGTAGTCTTGGCCGCGTGACAAAGGGCTGGATCCGCCGACTGACTTCCGCGTGCTGGCAGCACCCCCGCCTGGTGGTGCTGTCGGTCCTCGCCGCCGTCGTAGGTGTCGGGCTGCAGGCGGCGGGCCCGTTGCTGCTCAAGACCGCGATCGACGACTCGACGGCGGGCCGCACCGACCGTCTGTGGGCGTTGATGGTGGCGTTGATCGTGCTGGAGCTGCTCACGTTCGGGTCGGCGTTCCTGCGCCGCTACCTGGGTGGGCGGCTGGCGCTGGGCGTGCAGCACGACCTGCGGCTCAACGTGTTCTCGGCGGTGCAGCGGCTCGACGGCGCGAAGCAGGACGAGATGCGGACCGGGCAGATCGTGTCGCGGTCGATCACCGACCTGCAGCTGGTGCAGTCGTTGCTGATGATGGCTCCGCTGGCCGTCGGCACCGTGGTGTTCGCCGTGGCCGCTCTGGGCGCGATGCTCTACCTGTCGGTGCCGCTGACGCTCATCGCCGTGATCGTGCTGCCGCTGGTGGCGTGGCTGGCCGGTCGCACCCGCCTCACGCTGTTCCCGGCTACGTGGTCCGCGCAGCAGCGGGCTGCCGATCTCGCGCAGCAGGTCGAGGAGACCGTCACCGGCGTGCGGGTGGTGAAGGGCTTCGGCCAGGAGATGCGCGAGGTGGCGCGTCTGGAGAAGCACGCGAAAGCCCTGTTCGCCGAACGGATGCGGGCCGCGCGCCTGTCGTCCCGTCCGCTGGCGACCGTGACGGCGCTGCCGTTGCTGGGCCAGGTCGGTGTGCTCGCGCTCGGCGGCTGGCTGGCGTTGCACGGCCAGGTCACGCTGGGCACGTTCCTCGCGTTCACGACGTACGTGGCGAACCTGGTGGGCCCCACCAGGATCCTGTCCGGTCTGGTGGTGTCCGCGCAGCTGGCCAAGGCCGGCGTGACGCGTGTGTACGAGCTGATCGACTCGCAGCCGGACGTGACCGACGGCGCCGGCGAGGTCCCGGACGGCCCGCTCGCCGTCTCGTTCTCGGACGTGACGTTCGGCTACGCCCGCAGCGAACCGGTGCTGCAGGACTTCTCGATCTCCGTGGAACCGGGCGAAACCCTGGCTCTCGTCGGCACCGCCGGTTCCGGCAAGTCGACGGTTTCCCTGCTGCTGCCCCGTTTCTACGACGTCCATTCCGGAGCCGTGCGGGTGGGCGGTGCCGATGTCCGCACCTTGCGCCTGGAGTCGTTGCGCGGCTCCGTGGGTGTCGTCTTCGAAGAGGCTTTCCTCTTCTCCGACACGGTGTTCGCGAACATCGCGTACGGCCGTCCCGACGCTTCGCGCGCTGAGGTGGAGCGTGCCGCGAAGGCCGCCGAGGCGCACGACTTCATCGAGGCCCTCTCGCTCGGCTACGACACGGTCGTGGGCGAACGCGGCCTCACTCTCTCCGGTGGTCAACGCCAGCGCGTGGCCCTGGCCCGTGCCCTGCTCTCCGACCCGCGCATCCTGGTCCTGGACGACGCGACGTCCGCGGTGGACAACGCGACCGAAGCGGCCATCCACGCGACTCTCGCGTCGGTGACGGCCAACCGCACCACGCTCCTGGTGGCCCACAGACGATCGACGCTCGCCCTGGCCGACCGAATCGCCGTCCTCGACGCGGGCCGAGTGGTCGACATCGGCACGCACGACGAGCTGACGTCCCGCTGTGCCCTCTACCGCGACCTCCTCGCGGGTCCCGGCGAGGCCATCGAGTCCACCGCCCCGGCGCCTTCCGGCGAGCTGTGGCCGGCGCTCTCGCAGGACGACCTGGACCAGCGCCTGATCGAGGACGCCAGGACCACGGCTCCCGCCGCGTCCGGCCGACGAGGCGGTGGTGGTGGCGGTGGTGGCGGCATGTCCGCTCTCGCCGGCGGCCCGCCGACCCCAGAACTGCTGGCCCAGGTCCGCACGTTGCCACCGGCCACCGAAGTCCCGGTCCTGCACGGTGAGGACCCGCGCGCCCCTGATCCCGGTTTCCGCCTGGCCGGCCTGCTGCGCCCGGTCCGCTGGGCTCTTGGCGCGGTGGGCGCCCTCGTGGTGCTCGATGCGTTGGTGGGCATGGGTTTGCCCGCTCTCGTCCGGCTCGGTGTGGACGGCGGCGTCACGACGGGCCGGCAGTCCGCGTTGTGGCTGGCGGTGAGCCTCGGCGTGGGCCTGGTCGTGATCGGCTGGCTGACCACCACGGGCAGCACGGTGCTCGCCGCTCGCCTGGGCGAACGCCTGCTGTACCTGCTCCGCGTCCGCAGCTACGCCCACCTGCAACGGCTCGGCCTCGACTACTACGAGCGCGAGATGGCCGGCCGCATCATGACGAGGATGACCACGGACGTCGATGCCCTCTCGACGTTCCTGCAGACCGGCCTGGTCACCGCCGTGATCAGCCTTTTCACCGTCGTGGGCATCACCGCGGCCCTGGTGATCACCGACGGGTCCCTGGCCCTGATCGCCCTGTCCGTGCTGCCGGTCCTGGCGGTCGCCACGGCGATCTTCCAGCGCCTCTCCTCCACCGCCTACGCCGAGGCCCGTGAACGTGTCAGCGCGGTCAACGCCGACCTCCAGGAGAACGTCTCGGGCCTGCGCGTCTCCCAGGCCTACACCCGAGAACGCCACTCGGCGGAAGCCTTCGCCGAACGCAGCGACGCCTACCGCCAGAGCCGCCTGCGCGCCCAGCGCTACATCGCCACCTATTTCCCTTTCGTGGCACTGCTTTCCGGCGTGGCCCAGGCGGTCGTCCTGGCCGTGGGCGCCCATCGGGTGGCCACCGGCACGCTGACTCCCGGTGTGCTGCTGGCGTTCCTGCTCTACCTGGGCCTGTTCTTCAGCCCGATCCAGCAGCTCTCCGGTGTCTTCGACGGCTACCAGCAGGCTCGCGTGGGTCTGCGCCGAATCGGCGACCTCCTGCGCACGCCGACCACGGTCGAGCCGCCGGAACACCCCGTCCCGGTCCCCGCCCGCCTGCACGGCGAGGTGGAACTGCGCAACGTCTCCTTCACCTACCAAGGCGCCGACCGGCCGGCCCTGGACAACGTCTCCCTGCACGTGACCCCGGGCGAAACCGTTGCCCTGGTAGGTGAAACCGGCGCGGGCAAGTCCACTCTGGTCAAGTTGATCGCCCGCTTCTACGACGCCACCGCGGGTTCGGTCCTGATCGACGGCGTGGACGTCCGCACCTACGACCTCTCCGCGTACCGCCAACGTCTGGGCGTGGTCCCCCAGGAAGCCCACCTCTTCGGCGGCGACGTGGCCGCGAACGTCGCCTACGGCCGCCCCACCGCGACCGAGCCGGAGATCCAGCACGCCGTGGAGGCCGTGGGCGCCCTGCCCACGGTCGCCGGCCTTCCCAACGGCTTCCGCCAGCCGGTGGGCGAACGCGGCACCCGCCTCTCCGCCGGCCAGCGCCAACTCCTCGCTCTCGCGAGAGCCGAGCTGGTCAACCCGGATCTGCTGCTGCTGGACGAGGCCACCGCTGCCCTGGACCCGGCAACGGAGTCCGCGGTCCTGGCCGCGGCCGACCACCTGACCGGCGCCCGAACGACCTTCGTGGTCGCCCACCGCCTGGCCACCGCGGCCAGAGCCGACCGCATCGTCGTCCTGGCCGACGGCCGCATCGTCGAGCAAGGGACCCACGCCGACCTCTTGGCGGCCAACGGCGTCTACGCCCGTCTGTGGCGCCACGGCGCGCCAGAAGCCGCCGCCTGACCCCGCCACGACCACTCATCCCGGCGCCATCGCCCAGGAAGCCGTTGAGGAACCGCACATGCTCGAGATCGTGGTGGAGACGGAGAACGGCGAACGGCACGAGCGCGTGCCCGCCGAGGAGCCGGCCGCGCTGGTCCGGCGAATCGGCGGTGCGGGCGACCGGTTCCAGGTCGTCCAACGGGTACCGGACCTGCCCGGCGTGTTCGCCCAGGTCTGGCACGAGATCGGCGGCGACTGCGCGCTGGAGCACCGCGCCGGTTCCGCCGACCGGCACTTCCGGACGAAAGCGGCACCGGAGGCCGTCATCGCGGCGCTGACCGGCTGGGCCCGGCAGGTTGCCGGGTGGGACACCGGTCTGACCTGGTCGCCGCTGAACCTGGTCCCCGCCGGCCCGGTGCCGCCGCTCGACCTCGACGAGGACGAGCGCGAGGAGCGCGTCCGCGAGGTGCTGAACGGCGGCTACTCCTCCCGCGCCGAACTGGAGGAGCTAGCGGAGGACTACCTGGTCAGCGGCGACCACAGGCCCGTGTCACCCGAGCAGGCGCGGGCACTGGCCGACCGGTTATGGCTGGAGCGGGTCGTGGAGCAGGCCGCGTGGCAGGGCGAGACGGACCTGGAGCGGCTCACCAAAGCGTTCGAAGCGCTGCAGGAAGCCGGCATCACCGCCCGCGAGAACTTCACCTGCTGCCGCAGCTGCGGCCAGGCCGAGATCGGCGGGGAAAGTCAGCACGGCGCCCGCGGCTTCGTCTACTTCCACTCCCAGTGCACGGATTCCGCCGCGTCCGGCCACGGGTTGACGCTGCTCCACGGCGGCTTCGACGGCTCCGCCGAGACCACCGCGGCCATCGGTGACGAGGTGTGCGCCGCCCTCGAAGCAGCAGGCCTGCGCACCGAGTGGGACCGCGACCCCGGCCGGACCATCAACGTCACACCGATTGACTGGCGTCGCCGCCTGGTCGGTTAGGAGCCCCCGCCGTGCCCTCCCTCCCCACCGTCCTCTACGTCTCCGACCTCGCCTACCCCGCCAGAGGCAGGCGCTACTGCGACGAGGACATCTACCTGACCTCGCAGCTCCGCAAGGCCTTCAACCTGGCCGTCTGCCATCCCGAGGACGCCGCACACCTGATGCGGGGCTTCGACACGGTCGTGGTCCGCAACAGCGGCCCGGTGATCGACTACCCGGAGGCCTACGCCCACTTCCGCGAGCAGGCGCGAGCGACAGGTCAACGCGTCTACAACCCGCTCACCGGCAAGGCCGACATGGCGGGCAAGCAGTACCTGATCGACCTGACCGGCCAGGGCTACCCGGTCATCCCCACCATCGACACCCCCGACCACCTCGACCGGCTCCCGGACACGGCCGAGTACGCCGTGAAACCCAAAGCCGGTGCCGACTCGCACGGCCTTGAGTTCGTCACCCGGGACGCGCTCGCGCACAAGACCGGAGGAGATCTCCTCATCCAGCCCAAGATCGATTTCCGGTACGAGGTCTCGTTCTACTTCGTGGACCATGAGTTCCAGTACGCGCTGAACGCACCAGACCCGGCGCACCGCTGGGAACTCACCGAGTACACCCCGGCAACCGCCGACCTGGAATTCGCGGAGAAGTTCATCGACTGGAACGACCTGGGTCACGGCGTCCAGCGCGTCGACGCCTGCCGCACCCAGGACGGCGAGCTGCTGCTGGTCGAGCTCGAGGACCTCAACCCGTACCTGTCGCTGGACCGGGTTCCGGACGAGACGCGGGAGCGCTTCGTGCAGGCCATGACCAGCTCGATCCGCGGTTCGCTGACCTGAACAAGATCAATCCGTGGAGCACTCCTCGTACACCTATCGTGAACTGATCACTGCTCTCGGTGCGTATGCCCGTCCGACAGCTCAACCACCATTGCCCGAAAGAGAGGAGACGTAGTGAGACGCACATCAAGAATTGCTCAACTGCGGGTGACGCCAGGCCCGTCCTGATCGATCCTGTGACTGAGCACTCCTTGCCAGGTGCCTCCAGCGTGTGAAGGCGCGGGCCAGGGGGACTAGCCTGACTACCGCATGAGTCAACACCAAGAGCGAGATGGATAGAGGCGAGCGCGAGCCGTGTCCAGCAGCAGTCCTGCGTCACAATTCGGGCCGAACGAGTGGCTCGTCGAGGAGATGTACGATCAGTTCCTCGCGGACCCGTCATCGGTAGACCCGGCGTGGCATGACTTCTTTGCCGACTACAAGCGTGCGGGCGGCAACGGCAGTACCGCCACGGCCAGCGAGGGTGGTTCCACGACCACCAAGACCGCGACCGTGACGCCGCCGGCCGCCGACAACGGCAAGGCCGCGCCCGCCGCGCCCAAGCCGGCCGCGCAACCCAAGCCCGCGGCCACGCTGCCGCAGACCGGCAAGCCCGCGCCTCAGCAGGCCGCGAAGGCCAAGCCGGTCACGCAAAGCGCGCCGACCGAGCAGAAGCAGCTGCGCGGTGCCGCCGCCGCGATCGCGAAGAACATGGAGCTGTCGCTCACCGTTCCGACCGCGACCAGCGTGCGTGCCGTGCCCGCGAAGCTGCTGGCCGACAACCGGATCGTGATCAACAACCACCTGAAGCGGACGCGCGGCGGGAAGGTCTCCTTCACGCACGTCATCGGCTACGCGGTGGTCCGGGCGCTGCAGGCGTACCCGAACATGAACCGGCACTACGCCGAGGTCGACGGCAAGCCGTTCGTCGTCACGCCGGAGCACGTGAACTTCGGTCTGGCGATCGACCTGCCCGGCAAGGACGGGCAGCGCACGCTGGTCGTCGCGTCGGTCAAGGGCTGCGAGAACATGACGTTCACGCAGTTCTGGCAGGCCTACGAGGACCTGATCCGCAAGGCCCGCGGCGGTTCGCTGACGGCGGACGACTTCTCCGGCACCACGATCTCGCTGACCAACCCCGGCACGATCGGCACGAACCACTCGGTGCCGCGGCTGCAGTCAGGTCAGGGCGCGATCATCGGTGTCGGCGCGATGGAGTACCCCGCGCACTTCCAGGGCACCAGCGAGCAGGCGCTCACCGACATGGGCGTCAGCAAGATCATCACGCTGACCTCCACGTACGACCACCGCATCATCCAGGGTGCGGAGTCGGGCGAGTTCCTCAAGCGCGTGCACCAGCTGCTGCTCGGCGAGGACGGCTTCTACGACGACATCTTCGCGTCGCTGCGGCTGCCCTACGAGCCGATCCGCTGGGTCGCCGACATCCCAGAGGGCGCCGTCGACAAGACGGCCCGCGTCATCGAGCTGATCGACGCGTTCCGCACCCGCGGCCACCTGATGGCCGACACGGACCCGCTGAACTACCGCCAGCGCAGCCACGCGGACCTGGACGTGCTCAGCCACGGCCTGACGCTGTGGGACCTCGACCGCGAGTTCCCGGTCGGCGGGTTCGCCGGCCAGGAGCGGATGAAGCTGCGCGACATCCTGGGTGTGCTGCGCAACTCGTACTGCCGCACGGTCGGCGTCGAGTACATGCACATCCTGGAGCCGGAAGAGCGCCGGTGGATCCAGGACCGCGTCGAGGTTCCGCACGAGAAGCCGCCGGCCACCGTGCAGAAGTACATCCTCAGCAAACTGAACGCGGCCGAGGCGTTCGAGACGTTCCTGCAGACGAAGTACGTCGGCCAGAAGCGCTTCTCGCTGGAGGGCGGCGAGACCGTCATCCCGCTGCTCGACGCGGTGCTCGACAAGGCCGCCGAGCACGAGCTCGACGAGGTCGTCGTCGGCATGCCGCACCGCGGCCGCCTGAACGTCCTCGCGAACATCGTCGGCAAGCCGATCTCGCAGATCTTCCGCGAGTTCGAGGGCAACCTCGACCCCGGCCAGGCGCACGGCTCCGGCGACGTGAAGTACCACCTGGGCGCCGAGGGCAAGTACTTCCGCATGTTCGGCGACGGCGAGACCAAGGTGTCGCTGACGGCGAACCCGTCGCACCTCGAGGCCGTCGACCCGGTGCTCGAAGGCATCGTGCGCGCCAAGCAGGACCTGCTCGACAAGGGCGGCGACTTCTTCCCGGTGCTGCCGGTCGCCATGCACGGTGACGCGGCGTTCGCCGGTCAGGGTGTCGTGGCCGAGACGCTGAACCTGGCGCTCGTGCGCGGCTACCGCACCGGTGGCACGGTCCACATCGTCGTCAACAACCAGGTCGGCTTCACCACCGCGCCGGAGCACTCGCGGTCCTCGAAGTACTCGACCGACGTCGCGAAGATGATCGGCTCGCCGGTCTTCCACGTGAACGGCGACGACCCCGAGGCCTGCTACTGGGTCGCGAAGCTGGCCGTCGAGTACCGCCAGGCGTTCCACAAGGACGTCGTGATCGACATGGTCTGCTACCGCCGCCGCGGCCACAACGAGGGCGACGACCCCTCGATGACGCAGCCGGCGATGTACGACGTGATCGACCAGAAGCGCTCGGTCCGCAAGACCTACACCGAGTCCCTGATCGGCCGCGGCGACATCACGGTCGAAGAGGCCGAGAAGGCGCTGCAGGACTTCTCCAGCCAGCTGGAGCACGTGTTCAACGAGGTCCGCGAGCTCGAGAAGCACCCGGTGACGGTCAGCCCGTCGGTGGAGGCCGAGCAGCAGATCCCGGCGAAGCTGCCCACCGGCATCTCGCGTGAGGTGCTGGAGCACATCGCCGACGCGCACGTGAACCTGCCAGAGGGCTTCACGCCGCACGCCCGCGTCAAGCCGGTGCTGGAGCGCCGCGCGAAGATGGCGCGCGAGGGCGGCATCGACTGGGCGTTCGCGGAGCTCCTCGCTCTCGGCTCGCTCTCGCTGGAGGGCCGCAAGGTCCGCCTGGCCGGCCAGGACTCGCGCCGCGGCACGTTCGTGCAGCGCCACGCGACCCTGATCGACCGCAAGACCGGCGCCGAGCACACGCCGCTGCAGCACCTGTCGGACGACCAGGGCAAGTTCATGGTCTACGACTCGGTGCTGTCGGAGTTCGCGGCGGTCGGCTTCGAGTACGGCTACTCGGTCGCGAACCCGCAGGCACTGGTGCTGTGGGAGGCGCAGTTCGGCGACTTCGTCAACGGCGCGCAGCCGATCATCGACGAGTTCATCTCGTCCGGTGAGGCCAAGTGGGGTCAGCGTTCCGACGTCGTGATCCTGCTGCCGCACGGCCACGAGGGCCAGGGCCCCGACCACACGTCGGGCCGCATCGAGCGCTGGCTGCAGCTGTGCGCAGAGGGCTCCATGACCGTCGCGGTGCCGTCGACCCCGGCGAACTACTTCCACCTACTGCGCCGCCACGCCCTCGACGGCGTCGACCGGCCGCTGATCGTCTTCACGCCGAAGTCGATGCTGCGCCTCAAGGCAGCCGTCAGCGGCACGGACGAGTTCATCAACGACCGCTTCCAGTCGGTGATGGACGACCCGACCATCAAGGACCCGAACGCGGTCACGAAGGTCCTGCTGTGCAGCGGCAAGATCTCCTACGAGCTGCACGCCGAGCGCGAGAAGCGCGGCGGCGGCGACGTGGCGATCGTGCGCGTCGAGCAGCTCTACCCGGTCCCGGCCCGCAAGCTGACCGAGACCCTGGAGCGCTACCCGAACGCGAAGGACGTCCGCTGGGTGCAGGAGGAGCCGGCGAACCAGGGTGCCTGGCCGTTCTACGGTCTGGCCCTGCCGGAGCTGCTGCCCGAGCACCTGGGCACCGTCCGCCGCGTGTCGCGCCGCCCGATGGCCGCCCCGTCGGCCGGTTCGAGCAAGGTGCACGAGGTCGAGCAGCGCGAGATCATCACCCGCGCTTTCGAGTAAGCCAATCCTGAACGAACGAGCCGCCGGATTCCCTTGGAGTCCGGCGGCTCGTTTTCTAAGCCCTCACAGGAGTTCTGCCATGTACCACACCGATCGCGGCATCGAAGAGCTGGAGAAGCGGCGCGGCGAGGAGGAGGTCACCTTCGCGTGGCTCGCCGACAAGCTCCGGGAGTTCGTCGACGCGAACCCGGACTTCGAGACGCCCATCGAGCGCTTCGCCACGTTCCTGGCGCGCGATGACGACGACTTCGAGGACTAGTCACCACGAATAACGTGACGATCCATGCACCTCGCGCGAATAGAGGTGCATGGGCAAGATCCTGGGCCTGCT
>JAVXWK010000747.1:0-15114 GCA_032230575.1 Pseudonocardiales bacterium
ACGGTCAGCAGGAACCCGACGGCGCTGATCATCACGATCTGTTCGACGGTGTCGGCCTGTGACCCCGCGAACACGTAGGCGCCACAAATGGGAACAGTGCCGATGAGGGTGTACATCATGAAAGTCCGGAACGACACCCGGGACACTCCGGCGGACACGGACACGGTTTCGGCCATCATCGGAATGCCGCGCGCCACCCCGAAGAACCACGGCCCGAACTGGCGGCCCCAGCGCCGCATTTCGGTTAGTTCCTCGATGGTTACAACTCGGCGCACCAACCACGGACCCGCAAACCGCCCGAGCGCGTATCCTGCGGCAGAGGAACCCAGGGATCCGACGATTGCGAGCGCCAGCCCGGCCGGCAGGCCGAGTGCCGTTCCCGCCAGCACTATGAGCGGGGTGGACGGCACGGGCAGCAGCACGTCCACGACGAGCAGGGCGAAGATCGCCACCGCGGCCCACACCGGGTCGATGCCGCGCACCCACGTCACGACCCCCTCGAAGTCGATCAGGTCGAGTGCCTCGAACACGATCCAGCTCAGCAGCACGAAGCCGAGCACGACGAACGGTATCCACTTCCACCGAACGCCCGTCTCATAACTCATCGGGTGATGGTCGCCCACCTCGATGCGCCGGACAATCCGCCAGTGGCGCAGGTTCCGCGAAGGAGACACACATGAGTGACGACCTCGTGCCGTTTCTGGGTCACTGGGTGCTCGATCCGGCGCGCTCCGCGTACACCGGCGGCACCCCGCCCAGAAGCGGCCACTACGACCTGCGCCTGGACGGTGACAGGCTGATGGTCAGCATCGAAGGCGTGCTGGGGTCGGGTGATCCCATCCGCACCGGGTACACATTGGACCTGTGGCAGGACACGCCGATGAGCGTCGGTCACGTCGACCGCGTGCGCACCGTCGTCGAACCGAGGCGGTTCTGCACCATCGCCTACGCGGGCGCGCAAGCGGTTGCGCGGGCGTGGCGAATTCTCGGCAACCTCAACGAGATGACGATCGTCCAGTCCGCACCGGACGCGTTCGGCGTGTGGCGTGACGACGTGTCCGTGTACCGCAGGCAGTTCTAGTGGTGTGGCTCGGAACGTTGCCGGGGGAATACGCGGTCGGACGGGTGCCACGAGGTGCCCTGCTGAGCGTGGATTACCTCGCCAACGCCCCGAGACGCGCCACTAGATGCTGTCGTGCCGGTCCAGCAACGCCCTCCGGGCGGTCCACGTCGCCGCCACGATCGCCACCACGGTGACCGGGAGCGCGATCTGCCAGCCGACCTGGCTGAAGAACACCTTGCTCAGCACCGGCACCCCGACCAGCGGCAACAGCAGCATGAAGATCGTGACCTGGGCGTAGAGCCTGGTCGGCGTCTCCACCCCGACCTGCGCCGCACGCCAGCGGTACCACCAGACGACCGCGAGATAGCCGCAGAGCAGGGCGATGATCCAGTAGATGTCGGCGGCCACGGTCGGCCTCGTAGCTGCCCACAGGCCCGTTCAGCCGCCCGTCCGGATGCAGCCAGTGGTAGAGCCGTCGCTCAGCTCGATGAGCAGACCCGTCGGATCCCCAGTCATGATGCGTCCCCAACGTCACTCGACTGCAATCAGGTCTGCATCGCAGACCTGATGCGTCAAGAACGAGGTCGGAACACCGTCACGACCACGCGCAGGCCCAGGAGAACCGACACGATCAGCAGGTTGTAGCCGAGCACCTGGTACAGCCCGATCTCCGGAATGACCTGCGGCCCACCGGACGACCCGAGCAGCAGCACCGCCATGACACCCGCGGTCGCGCCCAGGACCGTCAGCATCACCTGGTGCAGCAGGCCGGTCAGGAACGAGCGGTCGCGCTCGTCCGCGAACAGGCGCATCGACATGCTCAGCCGGCCCTGCTCCATCGCGCCGGTGATCCGGTCGATCCGGCGCGGCACCCGCCTGAGCATCGGCAGCACGGCTTGAAGTTCCTCGGCCATCGTGCGCTTCACCGACTCCGGCGTCAGGCGCTCGGCGATCTGCTCGGTGGCGAACGACCGCGACTCCACGACGATGTTGAAGCCCGGCGAGAGCACCGCCAGCGTGCCTTCGAGCGTTGCCAGGGCTCGGAACACCGCCGCGATCTCCGGCGGGATGCTCAGCCCGAACCGCGACACGATCAGGAAAAGGTCGCCGAACATCTCGACGTCCGGCCGCATCCCCGCGCCCAGGTGCCTTGCCATGAACTGGCCGAGCGCGCGCTCCAGCCGTTGCTCGTCGATGTCCTCGGGCCGGGAAGTCAGTTCCAGCAACGCGTCCGTGAGGCTCGCCGGGTCGCTGCGGTCGATCGCGATCAGCAGCCGTTGCAACGCCGACCGCAGCGCCGAGTCGATCCGCCCGACCGAGCCGAAGTCGAGGAGCCCCAGTCGTCCGTCGTTGAGCAGCAGCACGTTGCCGGGGTGCGGATCGGCGTGGAAGACGCCGTCGAGCATCACCTGTCGCAGCACGAACCGCAGCAGCGTCCGCGCCAGTCCCTCGTCCTCAGCGGCGCCTCGCAACGGCACGCCGTCGAGCCGGTCCATGACGAGAACTCGAGAGGTCGACAAATGGACTTGTGGCAATGTCACCGAGGAGTCGGAAGCCGCTGTGACGGCCGCGATGTTGCGTGCCTCGACCTTGAAGTCGAGTTCCTCGCGCAACGCCGCCGCGAAGCCCGCCGCCAGGTTCCGCACGCCCAGGGCCGAGCCCCATCGCGTGCGCTGCAACGTTTCCGCGAGTCGTCCGACGATGTCCAGATCGCCCTCGGCCACCGCTCGAACGCCCGGCCGCTGCACCTTCACCACGACCTCGGCGCCGGACTTCAGCACGGCCTTGTGCACCTGCGCGACCGAAGCAGCGGCCAGCGGCGTCTCGTCGACCGAGATGAACGCGTCGAGCCCGACCTCGGCGTCGAGCACCGCGCGGACGTCCTCCCACTTCGCCGGAGGAACCTTGTCCTGCAACAGACTCAGTTCTTCGACGAACTCCTCCGACAGCAGATCGGCGCGCGTCGAGAGCACCTGTCCGAGCTTCACGAACGTCACCCCGGCGTCCTGCAACGCGAGCCGTAGCGACCGCGCCAGTCCGGTGGACGTCCGTTCGCGGCCGCGCAGGTAGGGCCCGAGCCCGTGCCGGAACGCGATCGCGGTGATCCGCGAGTACCGGCGCGTGCGGGCGATGCGGCGGCGCAGCATGCCCCACCACTCCGTCGGCGGCGGGATCGAACCGGTCGGCACGATGATCTCCGCGAACGCCAGCACGCCGATCACCGCGAGGAGCGCTATGCCCAGCTGGAGCGTGACCAACCCGGCCGACGGCTCGACGGTGGTCCCGCTGAACGCGCTCGACGCGACCGACATGGCCAGCAGGCACGCCAGCGCCGTGCGGATCAGGCCGATGCGCAGGCCCAGGATGCGTCGCGCGGCCAGAGCCATGCCCATGACCAGCAACGTGAAGGTGATCGGGAAGCCGATCGCGGTGACGAGAAAGTCCCCCATGATCGAAGCCTAGGCGCGCCTCTTGACTCAGGCTGGGCCGTCACGAAAGATCCGATGAATCGCCGCCCGCGTGGACCTGACCGCACATCGAAGTGAGGTGCCCGAAAGTGGTCGAACTCAACCGGCGCACGCTGATCGGAGGCGCGTTGGCCGGGGTAGCGGGCAGTGCGCTGCTCCCTGACATCGCGTCCGCGGGCGATGACTTCAACTGGCGTGACTTCATCGGGTCATCGGATCTCATCTGGAAGAAGATGCCGACGACCTGGTACGAAGGCCCGTACCTCGGCAATGGTTACTTAGGTTCTGGCATCTACGCCGAGCCTGCGGCCAACGCCATCAGATTCAACGTCCAGCACTCCCAGGTGCAGGACCACCGGCCGGAGTTCGGGGCGCTGTTCGGCCTCGCCCGGCTGCCCATCGGCTACTTCACGCTCGAACCCGTCGGCGCGATCACCGGCGTCGACCTGCGCATGGACCTGTGGAACGCCGAGCTGACCGGCACGATCACGACGGCTGCCGGAAGTCTCAGGCTCCGGGCGTTCATCCACACCAAGCGCGACCTCTACGCCATCGACGTCCAGGCCAGCGAGGGCGAGCGCGCGTTCAAGTGGGTCTTCCACCCGCTCAAGGCGATCAGCCCGCGCACCGACCCGAAGTGGAACAAGCCGGCACCTGCGGGCTTCACCGACAACCCGCCAGTGCAGCTCACCAGCTCCGGTGACGTGCAGCTGGCCGTGCAGCCGTTGAACGCCGGTGGCGAGCACGTCACGGCGTGGCGCGAATCGACTCGCGGCACGCGCAGGACGCTCTTCACCAGCGTCGCCTGGTCGCATCCCCAGAAAACCGCTGTGCGCAAGGCGATCGGCAACGTCCGATGCGGCTCGATCGAGGGATTGGCGGTCGACCACCGGTTGTGGTGGCACGACTTCTACCGCAAGAGCTTCTTGTCCATTCCGGACAAGAAGCTCCAGGCGTTCTACTGGATCCAGCTCTACAAGTTCGCTTCCGCGGCGAGGAAGGAAGCGCCCGCGATCGCGACCTGCGGGCCGTGGCTCGAGAACACGCCGTGGCCCAACACGTGGTGGAACCTCAACGCGCAGCTGGAGTACTGGCTGATCCACGGCTCCAACCACGTCGACTTCGACGCCGTCACGTACTCGATCGACAGGTATCGCGACGTGCTCGTCGAGCAGGTGCCGGCTGAGTACCGTCATGACTCAGCCGGCATCCCGCGCACCACCGACACGGTGCTGAACAACGGCGCGGGAATCGGCAATTCTGGTTACGGCGTGGGCATTCCCGGCAAGGACGTGCCGACGCCCGAGGTCGGCAACCTGACCTGGACGATGCACAACGTCTGGCTCACGTACCGGCACACGATGGACGAGCGGATCCTGCGGGGTGTGTTGTTCCCGTTGCTGCGCAGGGCCATCAACTACTACTTCCACTTCCTGACCAAGGGCGCGGACGGCAGGTGGCACCTGCCGATCACGTTCTCGCCCGAGTACGGCGTCAACTCGCCGGACACCAACTACGACCTCGCGCTGATCCGGTGGGGATGCAAGACGCTGCTGGAGTCCGCGAAGTCGTTGCGCGTCAACGATCCGCTGATCCCGAAGTGGCAGGACACGCTCGCGAACCTCACGCCGTACCCGGTGGACGCGAACGGGTACATGATCGGCGCTGGGGTGCCGTTCGCGAAGTCGCACCGGCACTACTCGCACATGCTGCAGATCTATCCCTTGTACGAGGTCACGTGGGAGGACCCGGCGCAGCGCCAGGTCATCGAGACGTCGCTGAACCACTGGATCAGCTTCGAGGGCGCGTTGCAGGGCTACACGTTCACGGGTGCGGCGTCGATCTCCGCGCAGATGTCGCGCGGCGACAAGGCGGACTTCTACCTCGGCGAGCTGATGCGCCGGTACATCAAGCCGAACACGATGTACCAGGAGTCCGGCCCGGTGATCGAGACTCCGTTGTCGGCTGTGCAGTCGATGTACGACATGCTGTGCCAGAGCTGGGGTGGCGTGATCAGGGTGTTCCCCGCGGTGCCGTGGCCCGAGATCTCGCTGGACGACTTCCGGACGCAGGGTGCGTTCCTGCTCTCCGCTTCACGGCAGAAGGGCGCGACGCGGTGGATCAAGCTGCGCAGCGAGGCCGGTGCGCCCTGCGTTGTGCGCACGGACATCAAGGACCCGGTCGTGCGGGATCGCTGGGGCCGTCCGAAGCGTTTCTCGGTGCTGCCCAACGGAGATCTGCAGATCGACCTGCGGCGGGGTGAGGAAGCGGTCATCCACCGCAGCGGTGACAAGCCCGACCTGAAGGTCGGCCCGGTGATCGGCGCTCCGGTGCCCTCGTGGGGTCTGCCCGGTTAGAAACGCCACCGGTGTTCCAGCGCGACGGCGGTGCGCTGGAACACCGGTGACGCGGCTCTAGAAGTCGAAGACCTTGCCGGTGAACGCCCGCATCACGCACGGGTTCGAGAACACCTGCTGGAAGTCGACCTTCTTGTTGCGCCACTTGCCGCGCAGCGTGGCCTTGGTCGGGTTCAGCTCCATCGTGCACATGGCGCCGGTCTCTTCCATTCTGCGGAAGTCGCCTTCGACGGGCGCGAGCTGGTCGCACGCCTGCTCGGCGTGCTTGTGCAGTCCTCCAGCGGGTTCGCAGCTGAGCTGCGTGCTGCTGAGGGTGCCCATCTCCGGCCGCACCGACAGCACCAGGCCGGATGCGGGAAGAAGGGGTGCTGTCAGTGGCGCTGCGTGGGCCGTCGCGGGAACGAGCGGTGCTGCGAGAGCGAGACAGGCAAACAAGATTCGGGTCCTTGCCATGCCAACACTCTGGCGCGGCAAGGACCCGGAGTTCTATTCAACTCGGCAGTAGCCACCAGATCGTGTAAACCGCCGAAAGTGCGTGCAACTAGACGCCCGCGAGTTCCGTCCCGGCGAGTGCGGCGGCAACCTGCTTACCCACCGCAGCCATGCCATTGGCATTCGGGTGAACTGGGAATGCGAGGCTCGTGGGAATGATGCCTTCGACCCACTTGTCCCACGGTGCCGCACACGTGTCGCGACCAAGACTGATGTCGTAGGGGTTCACGAAAGTGGCACCGGCGGCCTGGGCTTGGGCGCCGAGCATTCCGTTGAGCTGCTTCTGCACGTTGTCGAGATACGGCACATCGCCCTGAGAGATGGGCACGATCGGCCAGCACCCACCGGACGGCGGCAGGATCCGCAGGTAGCCGACCACGACGACCTTGGCCTTCGGGGAGCGTTGCTTGATGCCTGCGAGCACGGCGGCCACCTTGGCAGCGGTGGCGTTGACGCGTGCGGCGAGCGAGTCGCCGTAGTTGGCCTTGCAGGGCGCGCCGGCCGGGTCCAGCACGCTCTTCCCCGCGCAGGTCAGGATGATGTCGGAGAAGCCGATGTCGTTGCCGCCGATCGACACCGTGACCAGGTCGGTGTCGGCCTTGAGGGCGGAGAACTGCGGCACGGACTGACCCGGAATTCCGGATTGGACGCCGGCCATGTCCTTGGTCTGGGCACCGCCGCAGGAGATGTCGGTGAAGTTGGCGATCCCGAGCCGCCTGGCGAGGACGGACGGGTAGTTCTGCGTGGACTTGAAGCAGCTGAGCGGGTCGAGGCGCTGCAGCGGGATGAACGGTCCGGAGACGAACGAATCTCCGAGTGAGACGTAGTTCCGGTACTTCGGCGCGGCCGTGGCGGAGGGGACGAAAAGAGCCGCGATCAGGGCGGTGAGCAGGGAAACAACAGTCACTCGGCGCGTCATTGCTACCTCGTTACTGAAGAGTAGGAACGTAGGACGAAGGGTGACCGGACCATTGCGCAGTGTCAATCCCTCGACCAGGCTGGAACGATGACGGGGGTACGCAAAGTAGCTGTGGCATCCGCGGTCGGTAACACGATCGAGCTGTACGACTTCCTGCTCTACGGAACTGCCTCGGCGCTGGTGTTCGACAAGATCTTCTTCCCGCAGTTCGACGCGCGCGTCGCCGTGCTGCTGGCGTTCGCGACGTTCGGTGCGGGGTTCTTCGCGCGGCCACTGGGCGGCGCGGTGATCGGGCACCTCGGCGACCGGATCGGCCGGCGCGCGATGCTCGTGGTGACGCTGTCCGTGACGGGCCTGTCGACCGCCGCGATCGGCTTGCTGCCGACGTACGGACAAGTGGGCATCCTCGCGCCGCTGTTGCTGGTTCTGTTGCGGGTCGTGCAGGGCTTCTTCATGGGCGGCGAACAGGGCGGCGCGTCGCTGATGGCCGTCGAGCACGCGCCACCGGGCCGTTGGGGCTGGTACGGCAGCTGGGTGTTCATCGGATCGCCGGCCGGTGTCGTGCTGGCGAACCTGGCGATGTACCTGTCCTCGAAGGCCTCTGGGCCGGACTTCCTGTCGTGGGGCTGGCGGTTGCCGTTCCTGTTCTCGATCGTGCTGGTCGGGATCGGTCTCTACATCCGGTTGCGGGTGACCGAATCGCCGCGGTTCGCCGCCGTCGAGAAGTCGCGGCTGCCGATCGCCGAGGTGCTGCGCGACCGGTGGCGCGTCGTGTTGCTGGGTGCGGGGGTGAACCTCGGCTTCACGATCTTCATCTACGTGCTGAGCGTGTTCATGATCGGTTACGGCCGCACGGCGTTGAAGATCTCCGCGGACGACCTGCTGGTGGCGACCGTCGTGGGGTCCTTCGCGCAGGTGATCGCGGTGCCGTTGTTCGGGTGGCTCTCTGACCGCGTCGGCCGGATGCCGGTGATGTTCGGCGGCGCGATCTTCCAGGCGGGCTTCGCGTTCCCGTTGTTCTGGCTCACGGACGCGGGCTGGTTCACGTTCGCGATGGTGCTCGGTTTCGTGGGCTCGGCGGCGTTGTTCGGTCCGTCCGCGGCCTACTTCGCCGAGCTGTTCCGGACTCGGGTCCGGTATTCCGGCGTGGCTTTGAGCTTCCAGCTCGGCGCTGTGCTGGGCGGCGGTCTGGCTCCGCTGGTCGCACAGTCGTTGCTGCGCACCGGAACCTGGGCGATCGCGCTGTACCTGATCGCCGGCGCGGTGCTGTCCGGAATCTGTTTGCTGGCGATCGGCTCAGCGCACCAGGCGGAGCCGGCGGGCGGCGAGCCCGATGCTCAGCCGCTGACCCCAGCCGAGGCGTAGCGCGTCGCTCTCGATGCCGTCGCCGAACGCCACCAGCCCGTCGGACTCCACGTCGATGTCGAGTGGTGCGCCGGTGAGCTCGCCTTCGGTGTGCTCGATGCCGGTGCGCGGCGACGGCCACGCCTCCCGCACGAACCACACGAGTTTTCGCTCGGTTGGTGTCGGGAGGGCTATCGGGCTCTTCCTTTCGCGGTGGGCACTCGAGCACCAGCCCGTTGCTCCGGTGCCACTGCCGACGAGGATGCCGGACGAGGCCTGGCGTTCGCCGTGGATGCGGTACCGGCTGGTCTGGTGGCTCGGGTGGCCGACGTAGATCTCGTTGAGCGCGTAGAGGGTCTGGCCGTCGTCCGCTTTGGCCTCGACCATCGTGCGGTCCTCGGTGTTGCCGGTGCTGTGCAGGAGTTCTTCCGCGTCCTGCGGTGAGTGGGTGGCGAGCACGCCTCGTTCGGGGTTGATGCCGATCACGGGCTGGCCGTCGAGGTACTTGGCGACGTTGGCGACCAGCCCGTCCTGCCCGACGATGACGACTACGTCCTCGGGCGCGAACAGGAACCGCGACAGGTCTTCCCTCTCGACCACGCCACGGCGCCAGTCCAGCGGGATGGAGGCGCTGACCTCTCCCAACGCCCTCCTGGCCTGCTGGTCACGGTTCACCACCTCTGTGAGCGTTCTGTCGCGGGACTTCAGGAAGAACTCGACCTGGCCCCGTGTGCCATGCCGTGCCAGCAACTCTGTCAGCTCGGTGCGCCGGTGCACCAGCACAATTCGCGGGGCGAGGCTCATTCCGCGAGCTTCCGCAGGACCGGCGCGAGCATGTCCGGCGTGATGGTGATGCTGCCGATCTCCGGCAGGTGACCGGCGAGCTCCTTGGCCGCCATGGCGAGCAGCGTGCCCTGCGGGATCTCCTTGTACGCCTCGAGGCGAGCCTTCTCCCCGGCCGCCTCGGCCTCGGCGAGCTTGCGGATGCCCTCTGCCTTCGTGTCGTCGTAGACGCGGCTGGACCTGGCGTGGTCCTCGGCCTTCCTGAGGGCGTTCGCTCCTTTTTGGACGACCAGGAGCTCTTCCCGCTTGGCCAGCTCGATCTGGTTCTGCAGCTCGTTCTCGCTGATCGCCCGCTCTCGTTCGACCGCCAGCGCGCGGCGTTCGTAGGTTGCCTTGTCGGCCTCCTGCTGGACCTTCTCGCGGATCGTGGTCTGCAGCGCCTTCTCCATGTCGGAGTCCGGCCGGATCGCCACGACGCGCACATCGATGATGTCCAGTCCGATGTGCGTGGCGCTGAGGTTCGCGCTCACGGACTCCTTGACCCGCTCCACACCGGCGCGCAGGGCGGTTTCCAGGTCCAGGGTGGCGAGAACCTTCAGCGCCAGCTGCTGGGCCCGCTCCGTCAGCATGCTCGACACCTGGCTCAGCGGATCCTGGCGCCACGTCCCGGTGTCGGGGTCGATCGAGAAGTCGATCCTGGCGGTCGTGGTCTCGGGGTCGGTGCAGCGGTAGGTGACGGTCAGCTGAACCGTCACCTGCTGGTAGTCCTTCGTGCGGGCGTGGAACAGGGTGGGGAGCTCGCGGTCGTCCACCGGGACTTCCGACAGGACCGCGGTTCTCGGGCGGAACCAGAAGCTCAGGCCGGTGCCCTCGTGGATCAGCTTGCCCTTGCGCACGTGTCTGATGTGGACCGTGGGGGCGCCTCGCAGGTGCCTGAGTCCGGGGTAGCTGCTGATGTCGGCCATGGGTGTTGCCTCCTGGGGCGGTGCTCGTGGCGTGCTTGTCGTCGATCTGACGATAAGCCTATACTCGTCTGCGTGTACTCGCCAAGTGATTTCCCTCCCTTCGCGGTCACGGTCGACCTGGTGGTGCTGACCGTGCGGTCCGACGCGCTGTGTGCGCTGTTGGTTCGGAGAGGGGAGGCGCCGTATCGGGGGCGGTGGGCGTTGCCTGGTGGGTTCGTGCAAGTGGCCGAGTCGGTGGATGCGGCGGCTGTGCGGGAGCTTCGTGAGGAGACCGGGGTGTCCGGGCTGCACTTGGAGCAGCTGGGGACGTATGGGGAGCCTCGCCGTGATCCGCGGATGAGGGTTGTTTCTGTTGCGTACCTGGCGTTGGCGCCTGACTTGCCGGTGCCAGTTGCTGGTTCGGACGCGGCGGCTGCCTCTTGGGTGCCGGTTGAGGAGGTTTCCGCGTTGGCCTTTGATCATGCGCGGATTCTGGGGGACGGGGTGGAGAGGGCTCGGGCCAAGTTGGAGTACACGCCGTTGGGGACGGAGTTTTGTTCGCCGGAGTTCACGGTGGCCGAGTTGCGGCGGGTCTACGAGATCGTTTGGGGGGTTTCGTTGGATCCGCGGAACTTTCATCGGAAGGTGACTGGGGTGGAAGGGTTGTTGGCGGCTACCGGGGAGACGACTGCTCGGGATGGGGGGCGGCCCGCGGCGTTGTTCCGGCGTGGCGCGGCTTCTGTGTTGTATCCACCGTTGGTGCGGTCGCCGGTTGCGTAGGTCGTGCCCGGCGATGCGCAGTGCCGCGCTCCCGAGCCCGGCAAGCCTGGAACCGTTCTGGTGCACGCACGCGCCGCCGAGGCGTCAGAGGGTGACCGAATCGCCGGTGGTCGCCGATTGCTTGGCTGCTTCTATTACTTCCAGGCCTGTCACGGCGTCCTGCGGTGAGACTGGGGCCGTACCGGCTGCCACTGCGGCGTAGAAGTCTTGGTAGGCGCCCGGTTCTGTGCGGTGCGGCTTGCCTGCCAGGGTGCCCCAGGCGGATTCGGGTTCCTCGCCCCAAGCCGGGCCGGCCGGCGTTTCGCCTGCCTTGAGGCGGTCCTCTTGGGGGTCCATGCCGTGTTTGACGTAGGCCGCGTCGTGGCCGAGGACTCGGAAGCGCGGGCCCAGGTCTGCTGCCAGGGCGCTCATCCAGAGGTGGGAGCGGACGCCGCCTTCGTGGGACAGGGAGAGGAAGACGTCGTCGTCGGCTCGGGCGCCCGGGCGGACTGTGGCGATCTCCGCGTGGACGGACAGAGGACGGCCGAAGAGGGCGACCGACTGGTCTACCAGGTGGGTGCCCAGGTCGAAGAGGATGCTGCCGAGGTCCGCCGGGTCGCCGGATTCCTTCCAGGAGGACTTGATTTCCGGTCGGTAGCGCTCGAAGCGGGACTCGAACTTGTGGACTGCGCCCAGGGCTTTGGAGTTCAGCAGCTTTTGGACGGTCAGGAAGTCGCCGTCCCACCGGCGGTTGTGGAACGGGACGAGCATCAGGCCTCTGGAGTAGGCGATCGAGGCCAGGGCTCGGGCTTCGGCGGCTGAGGCGGCGAAAGGTTTGTCGACGATGACGTTGAGGCCGTGTTCCAGGACCTGGCGGGCGTGGGTGGCGTGGAAGCGGTTCGGGGTGGTGATCACCACCAGGTCGAACCTGCCCGACCAGACCTCGTCCAGAGAGGACAGGAGCGTGGTGTCGGGGTAGCGGGAGCGCACCTCGGCTTGGCGGGCCGGGTTGGAGGTCACGACGGCGGAGAGTTCCAGGCCTGGGGTCGCCGCGATGAACGGGGCGTGGAAGGCCGCCCCACCTAGTCCGTAGCCGACCAGAGCTGTGCGCATGTGGTCAGACTAGGCGTTCGAAGCGGAGTCCTATTTGGACGGCGTGCACCGGCGGCGGGCGTGACTGGTTACCGCTCGGTTGAGGCTTTGTGGCCGTCCAACGGGTAAAACGGCGTGAAAGTTTAAATGGTGTGTTCAAGGTTACTGTTCAGGGACATGAGCCAGGACATTCGCGAGTTCATCAGTCCCTTCACGGAGCTCTTGGCGTTCGGCGAGCCGACGCACCTGGAGCATGCTCACACCTGGGTCCGCAACGAGCTGTTCGAGCAGCTGGCCGCGCTGGGGTACCGGTCGATCGCCCTCGAAACGTGCCGGGTGCGAGGGGGGATGGTCGACGACTTCGTCCAGCACGGCATGGGCGACCTCGACACGGTCATGAAGGAAGGCTTCTCGCACCGGTTCGGCGAGTGGCCGGCCAACCGCGAGCTGGTCGTGTGGATGCGGGAGTACAACGCGGGCAAGCCGCAACAGGACAAGCTGGCCTTCCACGGCTTCGACTTCCAGACCGAGACGACCAGCGCGCCCAGTCCGCGGCCCTACCTGGAGCTCGCCCGCGACTACCTGGGTGAACAGGCCGACTTCAGCACCGACGACGAGAAGTGGAGCCGGGACGAGGCCGTCCTGGACCTCACCCGGTCACCGGGGAAGACGGCAGAGGCCGTCAGGTTCCGGGAGATCGGCACGGGCATGCTCCAGCAGCTGCACGCCCGCATGCCCGAGCTGGTCGCGAACACGTCCTACCAGGAGTGGAACAACGCCGAGCTGCACCTCACGGCAGGGCTGAGCCTCCTGCAGTACCACCGGGAGTGCGCCGAGCCGAACCCGCTGGGGGTGCGCCTGAACCGGTTGTGCCAGATGCGGGACGGCGTGATGGCGCGGAACCTGCTCGAGATCCGCAGGCTCGAAAAAGGCCGCGGGCCGACGTTCGTGCACGCTCACAACGCCCACCTGCAGCGCACCAACAGCAGCATGGAGATGGCGGGCGAGCGGATCGAGTGGTTCTCGGCGGGCGCGCTCGTGGCGCCTGTCCTGGGTGATCAGTACACGGTCATCGCGGGCACACTCGGCCGCAACGACAGCTTCGGGCTGGGCGAACCGGACAAAGCCACCCTCGAAGGGCAGCTGCAGAGCCGGTTCACCACCTGGGGCATGACGAAGGACAAGCCGCAGGGCCCGGCGCGCACGGTCGCGGACGAGATCTCGTGGGCCTACTTCCCGCTCGACCAGCACCTCATGGACGGGGTCGACGCACTGCTGCACGTCAGGGTTGGTCGTCCAGTGACGCAGTGATCCACGGCGCGATGGGCAGGTCGCGCGTCTCGCACTCGATCGCCAGCTTCAGGGTCCACCGCAGGGCTTGTAGGACCACGGTCGCGAGCTCCTGCGGTTGGCCGTTGGCCAGGGCGATCTCGATCTGCTCCGAGGCCGCGTCCTGATCACCGTGCACCTCGGCCAGCAACGCGCGGATCGCCGTGCGGACGGGCGGGTCCGCGTCGTCGATCTGGACCTCGTTGCCGTCCTCGTCGAACACCTGCATCTTCACCGGTGTGGCGCCGCCGGAGCCGAGCGCGCTGACCATGCTGCTGCACTCGGCGAACAGCAGCAGCACCAGCTCACGGATCTCCTCGTTGCCCTCGGGAGATCCGCTGAGGTAGCCCGTCACGAGGTCCACCGCCACAGCGTCCTCACCGGCCCTGGCCGCGGCCAGGGCCTCACCGGCCACGGCGGTCAGCCGTGCCCAGCGATCTGGATCCTGTGGTGGTCTCACAGGTACTGCCTACCGCGCGGTGTGACGCGTTCGCAATGCCCCATCTTGATCAGAGTGCTACCGGGGTATGTCACTCCGCAGGTCAATGTGCGAATCAGCGGATCCACCTAGCATCGGGTGGTGTTTCGCACGCTGTACCGGACCGTCGTCGGCCCCGACCGAACCCGAGTGCTCACGAAAGCGCTCGGCCGCCTGCGCATCCCCGTGGTCGCGGCGTTGATCATCTACGCGTTCGTCTGGGCGGTCGTCGGCAGTGTCGAGTACGTGGGTCAGTCGGACTCGGACGGCTGGTGGGTCGCGATCTTCGTGCTCACGTTCGCGCCGTACGTGCTGCTGATCTGGTCGCCGCTCCACGCCTGGCGCGTGGCGGCGGCCGGGCTCTACTTCGTCAGCCTGCTCATGGCGGGGGAGGGCGCCGCGCCCTTCCAGTACTGGACCACGGTGCCGCTTCTCGTCGCGGTCGCGGCCTTCTACTCGGGACCGATCGTCACCACGGCCACGTTGATCAGCATGGCGCTGATTCCGTTGGTCGAACGGCAGGACGCGTCGTGGGCCTTCGCCGTACCCATGATCACGGCCGCCGTCTACCTCTTCGGCGCGCGCGGACGGGCCGAGCGGGAACTCGAAGAAGAACGCGGCTCCAAGGCTGCTCTTGAGGAACGTGCTCGCATCGCGCGGGAGATGCACGACGTCGTGGCGCACCACATGTCGTTGGTGGTGGTCAGGTGCGAAACAGCGCCTTACCGCCTCAAGGGACTGAACGAGGAAGCCGAGAAGGAGTTCGCCGAGCTCGGCGAGGCGGCGCGCGAGGCGATCACCGACATGCAACGCCTGCTGGGCGTGCTGCGGACCAACGGCGCGGAGCCGGAACGCGAGCCGCAGCCCGGGATCAGCCGCATCCCGGAGCTGGCGAGGCCCGGAGACGAGGCTGAGGTCGACGTGGACGACGTCCCGGAGGCGGTCGGGCTCACCGCGTACCGGATCGTGCAGGAGGCGCTCACGAACGCCACCAGGCACGCGCCCGGCTCGAAGGCGTCCGTCCACGTGCACAAGAACGAGGGCCAGCTCGACGTGCTGGTGATCAACACCGCCGGTGGACCGTCC
>JAVXWK010000751.1:0-5931 GCA_032230575.1 Pseudonocardiales bacterium
ATGCCGAAGAGGTGGTTGATGGTGGCGAGCGCGCCTCGGTCGGCGCGCTCGCGCAGCATCTGCCGTTCGATCAGTGCTCTGTTGAGCTGGTGCCGGCTCAGGGTCCCCATGGGGGACAGGTTAGAACCTGATGAACGCGAAACCGGTGCCATTCGGGCGTTCGCCGTCGTGGACCACGAGCAGGTTGAGCTTGCCGAGGACGATGTCGGCGCCGTCCGAGTGCTCGACGTCGGAGATCCTGAAGTCCTTGAGCGGCTTCATGTCGGCCTTGCGGTAGGCAACGAACCGCGAGTCGCCCTGGCTGGACGCGAGCAGCACGTCGTCCGCGATCGTGAGGCCCTCGGCGTCGGCTTCGAGCCACTTGCCGCCGAAGCCGGGATTGGGCCCGTCCTGTTCACATTCCTCGGTCTCGGGGTTGTACTTCTGCGGCGCGCCCCAGCTCCGGACCTTGTCGACCAGCTGCGGCTTGCCGAATCCGCTGGCGCGCAACGGGATGCGCCAGATGCCGACGTCCTCCTGCGCCGCGTACAGGGTGCTGGTGCGCTCGTCGATCGCCATGCCCTCGACCTGCGGGCCCTCGCCGGGCTCGCCGCACACCGTCCACTGCTTGCCGTTCGGCAGGGTGAAGGTGCTCGGAAGGTCCAGAGTGGACACCTTCCTGGTGTCGTTGTCGTTGGTCACCCGCAGGAGCGCGATGGTGGTCTCGTTGCGCCTGCTGGTGACGACGACGTCCTTGCCATTGACGCGCCCAGCGGCCAGACCGTAGACGTTGTGCTGCTCGTCGACCTCTTCCTCGGTCCTGGAGAACACCGGCTTGGTGGCGGGGTTCGTGACGTCCTTCGCGCCGCGTTCGTCCACTTGGAACACCCGGATGCGGTCACGGCCGCGGTCGCTGACGAACGCACGGTTGCCCAGCACGTCGACGTTGTTGTAGCGGCCGGGTTTGGCGTTGGGAGTGGGTGGCTGCGGCGCGGGGTAGACGCCGATCGTGCGGCCGTTCAGGTCGAACGCCGCCAAGCCGCCTTCCTTGAGCGTGCCCAGGACCACACTGCGTTCGGTGTTGCGCGGGTTCACCCAGATGGCCGGGTCGTCGGCGTCCGCGGGCTCCTCGAACGTCTGCGTGATCACCGTCGGTGTGATGACGGGCGTCGCAGGCGCGGTGAGGAACAAAGGCACGAGCGCCAGCGCTAACGAAGATGACATGGTGGGACCGTAGGAAACACCGGTATACGGCGACTGAACCACGGGAGAACAAGCCGTGTGGTACGAGCTGGGACTGACGATCTTCGGGCAGAAGATCGCGTACACGGAGCTGTTCGGGCAGGTCCTCGCGCTGGCGGTGGTCTTCCTGGCACAACGCCGTTCACTCTTGACCTGGCCGGTTCAACTCGTGTCGGTCGCGCTGCTGTTCACGGTGTACGCGTCCGCGCACCTGGGTGGGCTCGCCACTCGTCAGGTCGTCGTTGGGCTGATCGCCGTCTACGGCTGGTACGCGTGGGTGCGCCGGCGTGACCCGGTGTTCGGCGTGGTGGTGCGCAAGGGTTCCTGGGTCGAACGTGGTGCTGTCGCCGGTGTCTTCGTTCTGGGCACCGTTGCTTTCGCCCTGGTTCTGGACTGGTTGCACGCCTCGTGGGCGCCGTGGCCGGACGCCGCGATCTTCGTCGGCACCGTTCTTGCGTTCGCCTTGCAGGGCTTGGGTTTGGTGGAGTTCTGGCTGGTGTGGCTCGTGGTCGACGCCGTCGGCGTACCGCTGCAGATCCAGTCGGGCCTGTACTTCAGCGCACTTGTGTACGTGGTCTTCGCGGGCCTGGTGATCCACGGTTTCGTCGACTGGAACCGCGCCGCCCGCCGGTTGACACAGGCGGCAAAGTCTCCTCTATGAGGGGACTGATCGCTTTACTGGCTGCTGTCTCGTTGCTGGTGCCCGTGCCCGCTCTTGCTGCTTCCGAGCCGCGAACGGGATTCGAGAAGACCGGCAAGTGGACCACCGAGGCCGAGGAACAGGCCTATCTGCTCGCCACGGGCCTGCCTGTTGCCCGGATCGGTGAGACCGCCCAGGGCCGTCCGATCCAACTCGTCCGGGTCGGCTCGCGGTCGGCTCGCACGGTGGTGCTCTTCATCTGCTCGCAGCACGGCGACGAGCCCGCGGGCCGCGAAGCCTGCCTGATCCGGATGCGCTCGCTGCCGCGCTCTTCCGCTGTCACCTACCTCTTCGTGCCGAACGCCAACCCGGACGGCCGCGTTCTGGACACCCGCGGCAACTCCGCCGGCATCGACATCAACCGCGACCACCTGCTCCTGAAGTCCGCCGAGGCCCGTGCGATGGCCGCGGTGATCCGCGACTACCAGCCCGACGTCATCCACGACCTCCACGAGTTCGGCCCGTCCGCGCCCTACTACGTGAAGGACGTCCTCTGGCTGTGGCCGCGCAACCTCAACGTCGCTTCTGGGGTCCACTCGCTGTCCGAGTCGTTGTCGCGGTCCTACGTCCGGCCTTCCGTCGAGGCGGCCGGTCGCACGTCGGGCGTCTACGGCATCTACGTCGACCCGGTGACCGGCGAGCCCGTCCGTCAGGTGGCCGGTGACCACCAGGAACGCATCCTCCGCAACACCGGGGGTCTCAAGCACGGCATGGGCTTGCTCGTCGAGACCAACGTCGACGGCGCTCCTGCCTACCGAGTCCAGTCTCACCTGCTCGCCTTGGACGGCACCCAGTCGTTCGTCCGCGATCGGCGTGGGGAGATCGAAGCCGCCAATGCCGCTTCGCGTTCCGTCCGGTCGGGCCCGATCTACTTCGGCGGCGCCGACAACCAGCCGCCGGCGCCCGGTGACGTGCTGACCACCCCGCCGTGCGGCTACGTCGTGACCGGTGCCCAGTACCGCGACATCTCCGACGAGCTCGCCCTGCACGGCGTCAAATCCCTGTACCTGCGCGGTGGCGACCGCATCGTGCCTCTTCGCCAGGAGGCTCGTTCGATCATCCCGCTGCTGCTGGACGCCCGCGCCGCCGAGCCTCTTCTGAAGGCCCAGCCCGTCGCCCAGTGCCCGCCCAACTGATATATCGCTCACCTGACCAGCGCCTTAGCAATGACTCTTTGGACTTCGTCCGCAAACGAGTCATTGCTAAGGCGCTTTTCGTTGCCCTTGCGGCGGCTGGCTATAGGCTCTAGCTTGAGGCTATAGGTTATAGCCAGGAGGGGCGATGGCGGTTCGGGCTGATGGGCGCCGGCGAGTGGACACGCGCCGGGAGATCCTGGACGCCGCGGTCGAGGTGATGGCCGAACGTGGGGTGGCGGGGCTGAGCCTGTCCGAGGTGGCTCGGCGGGTCGGCATCAAGCAGCCGTCGCTCTACAAGCACTTCGCCTCGCTGCACGCCGTGTACGACGAGGTGTTCCGCGAGGGTGCGGTGCGCCAGTTGGAAGCGGTCGCCCGAGCGGTCATGGCGAGCGAGCCCGGCCTGCCCGCGCTGGCGGCCGTGGTGGAGGCGATCGGCCGGCTCGCGATGGCGAACCCGGTCCTGGCGCAGCTGCTGTCGTGGCGGCCGGTGCCGGACTTCACCCCGTCGGAGGAGGCGTTCCGGCCCAGTCTCGAGATGGTCGCCATCGTGCGGAAGGTCCTGCGCGACGCGGTCTACGCCGGTGAGCTGGATCCGTCCGCGAACTCCGACGAGGGCCTCGCCCTCTTCTCGATCGTCGTGACGGGCACGTTGACCCAGCAGCTGGCCAACGAGCCGAACGTCACCTACGAGGACGGCCGCTTCAGCTCGTTGCTGCCGTCCGCCCACGCCATGTTCGTCCAGTACTTCGCCCCGAAAACCGTCACAGAAACGGGGGGACAGCCGTGCACCAGACCCGAGCACCACGAGCCCTGACCATCCCGAGACCGAATCCTCGCGACGCCGCCGCCGAGAGCCTGGCCGAGATCGAGGCGTTCACCGCGTTGCTCGCGGATCTCCCGGACGAGGAGTGGGGACGACCCACCGCCAGCGCGGGCTGGACCGTGCACGACATGGTCGCCCACGTCGTCGGCCAGCACGTCGCGTCGGCCCGGCCGTGGACGATCCCCGGCAAGATCAAGCAGGCTCGCCGCCGCTTCCCCGGACGCACCACGCTCGACGCGCACAACGCCCTGCAGATCGTCGAACACGGCACCCGGCCTCCCGATGAGCTCCGTGCGCTTCTGAAGAGGTTCGGGCCCAAGGCCGTCCGCGTCCGGTTGCGCGCACCGGGCTTCCTGCGCCGGAGGAGCGTCGCGAGCACGTTCCCCGAGGAGAACCTGCCGGACAGCTCCTTCGCCTACCTCTTCGACGTGCTGTCCAACCGGGACACCTGGATGCACCGCCTGGAAATCGCCCGCGCCACCGGCCGCCCGTTCGTCAGGGCAGAGCACGAGCGCGGTGTCGTCGGCCAGGTGCTGCGCGACCTCGCCCAGACCTGGTCAGGCCCGCCGATCACGCTGGAGCTGGACGGTCGATGGGCGCTGGGAGAAGGCGAACCGGTCGCGGTCGTCCGGGCCGACACCCTCGACTACCTCTGGCACCTGTCCGGACGTGACGGCAGCCCCGCGCTCGGCATCGACGGCGATCCCGCTGTCAGTACGGCCGTGCTGGACGCCCGCGTCGTGTTCTGATGGCCCGATGCGCGTCGAGCAGTACAGCTACTTCGCCCTGTCGAGCGAGACGATGTCCGCGGCCGGCATGTCAGCTCGGCTCGGCATGGAGTCGGACGAAAATTGGGCATACACCTGGCGGATCGTGCGGCGAGGCGACAAACGCGTCGAGGAGCAGATCCAGCACATCGTCGACCGGCTCCAGCCGATCCGCGACGCGCTCGTCGACCTCACCGCCACCCCCGGGATCACTGCCCGGCTGACCGTCGCGCGCTACTTCCACGACCGCGTCGGCGGTGGTGATGTCGGCTGGCGGGTCCCGGCCGAGACGATGGAGTTCCTCGCCGCGGTCCGGGCGTCGCTGACCGTCGACGAGTACGACCAGGTCGAGTTCGACGACCAGAGCCTCCGACAGGTCAGCACCGGCCTGCTGGAGAGCATGGAGCAGAACCTCGCCGAGCACGCCTGCCACCTGCACCGGCACCTCGATCACGCGACTGTCGTGGCGACCGAGGACCTGCTGATCGCCGACAGCGGGCTGGACGACGACACGTTCAACATCGTCGCGTCGGCCCGGTTCACCGCAGAGAACGTCACGGCGCGTGTTGCGGAGACCGTGCGTGCGGTGAAGGCGACCGGGCGGCCGTTCTCGTGGTGGGTCGGGCCCGCGTCCACGCCGGCTGATCTCGGGCCCGTGCTGATTGGGTCGGGCATCAGCGCCGCCGAGACCGAGGCGGCGATGTGGCTCGACCTCGCCGACTCCGCCTTGCCCGGGCCGGAGGTCGACGGGCTGGAGATCCGCCGGGTGGCCACCGAAGCGGAACTCGCGGACTACGCGGAGATCCTGGCCGCGAACTGGGACCCGCCCGCCGCGACCGTCCAGCGGTTCTACGCCGACGCTGCGGCGCATGCGTTGAAGAGCCAGGCGCGCTACCTCGTGGGGTACGTGGACGGGCGCGCGGTGTGCTCGGCGGAGGTGTTCCTGCACGCGGGTGTCGCCGGGATCTACAACATCGCCACGCTCGCCGGTGATCGTCGGCGCGGCTACGGCGGCGCGATCACGTTGGCCGCGTTGCGCACCGCACGCGCTGAGGGATACCGGATCGCCGTCCTGCAGGCCTCTCAGGAGGGCGAGCCCGTCTACCGGCGGCTCGGGTTCACGATCGCCGGTCAGTTCACCGAGTACGGCTTCAGGACGTGAGAAGGGCCGCCCCGCGAACGGCAGGGCGGCCCTTGCTCGGCTGACGAACTACGCGAGGCCCGCGTCACCCGTGGACGGGCCGGCGGCCTGAACGTCGTCGATGCGGGACTTGCGAGCGGCCT
>JAVXWK010000764.1:0-6242 GCA_032230575.1 Pseudonocardiales bacterium
CCGTGCGGTTGTTCTCCACCACTCTGGACACCGGCCAGCAGCTCGCCCGCGCCAGCAGCTCGCGATCGGTCGAGGACAGCCCTCGGGGTATCGCGATCAGCCGGTCGATCCGCGCGTCGTCGGCCGGCGTGCACGCGCCTTTGCGATACTCCTTGAACAGCACGTTGTTGTCGGCGGCCAGCGGCGCGATCTGCACGGACTCCCCGTCCTCCTTGCTGACCGGCGGCCGCAACGGCCCGAGTGCCGACCGCTGGGTGACCGCGGTGAAAGTGGGCTTCGAGGTCGTCATCGGCGATCCCTGCCCCCGCACCAGACGACCACGGCGGTGCGGTCGTCGACCTGGCCCGGTGCCTCGTAGGAGACGTCGAGCAGGAACGACGCCAGGCTCGGAGGCATGCGCCAGCGCTGGTTGAACCACGCCGCCGCACCCGGCAGGTCGGTCCACACGTCGCTGACGCCGTCAGTCACCACCGCGATCGCTCCCCCGCTGCTCACCTCGGCGCGGTTCAGCACCACGCGATCCGGGTGGTGCGGCAGGAAGGCGTCAAGCGCGTTGCGGTCCAGACCGTCCTTCTCGGACCCGGTGAGCCTGCGCCAGCTCCCGTCCTGCCTGCGTGCCGCGCTCACGTCCCCCACCGAGGCGAACCACACGGGACGACGGCCGTCGGGACTCGCCTCGGTGGTCGGGACGACGGCGACGATGAGCGCGGTGAGCACCTGGTCCGCGGTGCAGCCGAGCTGCTTGGCCGCACCCGCCACGTTGCCCGCCACCGCCTTGAAGATGCCGCGCATGTCGATCCGCTCGGGTTGCGCACCGTGGTCGATCTCCTTGCGCACCAGGTCCACTGCCGCCCTGACCGCGACGGTGGCACCGACGTCGGACCGCTTGGCAGAGGACATCCCGTCAGCGACGGCGACGATCAGGAACGCGCCCCTGGCGTCCCGGCCGATCCGGTACGCGTCCTGGCGCGGATCAGCGGGTTCCTCGCACCGGTGGTCCGGCCCCACCACGGATGCCGCCCGGACGTCGAGGTCACCGATCCGCACCTGGTCCGCCGCCACACCGGGCTGCGCGGGCTCCGGCTGCAGGTGCCACGGCCGGCGCGCCGCGTCCGGTGTGCCGCCCAGCACGGGCGGCACCATCACCGCGGGATCGCCTGCGGCGAAGGAGCTCTGCCTCGTTCTCACCTCGGCGACGGCCACGTCCCGCGCGGGTGGCGGCGCCGGATCGGACTGGTGACGCGGTGGCCGGCAGGGCGAGGACGCAGGCGGCTGATGTGGTGACGGGTAGTTCCCGATCGACAGTCCGGCCGGAGCTTGCTCACCGTCCAGCGGGTTCGCCGCGACGACCGCGACGACCGCGTCGCCCGGCTGCTGCTGCTGCTGCACGGTCACCTTCCTGCGCTTGAACAGCAGACGGTCGAGGATCCTGAGCCTGAGTCGGAGCCTGAGCCGCCACTTCCGCGTGGTCCTCGGCCTCACTGACTCCTGCCGACCTGCTTCCACGTGGTCACACCGCCACTCTGCTTCTCGTTGTCCGAAGTGGACGGTTGCGGCTCCGGCGGGCTCTGCGGTTCCGGCTGGGGTGCGGGTGCCGCGGAGGTCCGTTCCGGCGGCGTCGCGGCGACCTGTGCGGGTGGCACGACCACTCCGGGCACAACAGCAGGGCTCGTGAGCGCACCGAGCTGGGGCGCACCCGACGGCGCTCCGAGTGCGAGAGTGCTCTGCTGCACCAGGGATCTGGTGAACGCGTCGAGATCGGCGTCCTGGATGAAGCCCTTGTCGATCAGTTCGCGGATCAGCTCGATGCGCCGGTTCTCACTGGTGGTCCTGTCGTTCGCGAGCATCTGGATGATCGACCCGGTGTCGTCGCGGTGAGTGTCGAGGTGCATGACGAGCAGACCGTTCTCGCCCGCCAGCGAGCGCCTGATCACCTCCATCCGCCGCATGGTGTGCGCGGACTCGTAGCTGTGGTTCCGGCGCTGCTGCAGGTAGTTGCGCGTCTGTTCGTCCAAGGTCAGCCGGATGGAGAACCTGTGGACGGTGATTCCCTCCGGCAGCACCACGGGACCGGCGCCGAGCTGGCGGTTGATCTCCGCGTCGGCCGCGGCGCACTGCTCGACCTCGTACAGCCTGCTGATCGTCCACATCCGGTGCAGCAGCGTCGAGCGCACGAGACCCAGACCGTCGTCGACGTTCCGCCTGACCACCTGGATCGGGTCCGTGACGCCCCAGAGGACGTCCATGGTGCCCTGGAACCGGAAGGCGTCGTCGTGTGCCGGGAGCTCGATCTGCTCGGTGTCGAGGTGCTGGGAGACGTCGACGTCGTACTGCCGCCGGTAGCGGAACAGGGAGCCCTGCTGACTCGCGAGGACGAACTGCCCGTCGCCCAGCAGGCACACCACGGACTTGCCCGCGGGGGCGAGTGGCCGCTTGCGCGCGACCGCCCACGCGAGGTCCTCGTGCACGGTGACGAGTTGTGCTGCTTGGGTCACGACTGGAATCCCTCCTGAGGCAGAACCGCGAGCAGTTCCGCGGCGGTAGTGCGGGCTTTGGTGCCGGAGTCGGGTTTCAGCCACTTCTGCGCCCGGCCGCGCAGCCGGTACGGCACTCGGTTGTTGGTGCACGCGGTTCGCATCAACCCGACGAACACTTGGCGGGCTGTGGAGTCCTTCTCCACGTACTCGGCCCATTCGTCGAGCACCGTGAGCGCGAGCGGGTGGTCGACCGAGCCGAGCGACCGCGCCCAGAGCTCGGCGATCACCTGGTGGTGCTCGCGGTGGTCGTACGAGAACCAGAGCAGGCTCGGCCACATGACGCCGTCCGGCCGCCGGGTCACCAGGTCGGCGGCCATGTACATGAACGCGAGGTGCGCCACGACGTGGTTGAGCGGCTTGCGGCTCGCCGCCCACTTGCGGATCAGGTCGAGCACCCGGCCGGCCGCCGTGGTGCCGCCGTACTCGACCAGCTCGGTCAAGCTCTCGCACACCGCCTGGACGACGTCGAAGTCGTCGTTGTTCTCGTCGATGGCGATGCGTTCCAGAGACGTGAGCGAGGTGTCGAGCGACTTCAGGCCGATCTCCGTGCCGTATGCGCGGGCGGCCGTGGCGCGCTGGTTCCCGTTGCCCCAGCTCCAGTCGTCGACCAGGCTGCGCACAGCTGCTCTCAAGCCCTGGTCGTCGTCCTCGGCGGGGCCGACCAGCGCGACCGCGGCGGCTTCCCTGCGGTAGACATCGTTGCTGCTCGCCCAGCGCGTGAGGACCTCGTACCGCATGTGGTCGTACGCGAACGTGGTGAGCACCCCCACCGCGGTCGCGGCACGAATCCGGACGGTCTGGCTCTGGTGGCCGCCGAGGTCGCGCAGCCAGGTGATCAGGCCGTTGCGGGCGCGGTCGTGCTCCTGCCACACGTGCCGCAGCACTCGCGCCGGGAAACTGGTGTCGGTGTACCGCACCACTTCCGCCGTCACCTTGCCGTAGACCGTCTGCACCTCCGCGCGACCGACCTGGGCGCGCAGCTTGTGCAGGCGGGTTCCCCTGCTGTCGCCGAACGGGTCGGCGGCCTCCGGCACCGCCTTGGTGGCGACGGCGGTGCCCGACGCGACGTCGAACTTCTTCAACAGCAGCAGACCCGCGTCCGCGACGGTCTCGTACGGCAAGCCGTTGAAGATCCCCAGCGAGATCGCGAAGCACTTGAGGTACAGATCATCCAGCCCGTCGAACCAAGTCGTGAAGTCGTTCTGGCCGAACCTCGTGAGTCGCTGCCTCACCAGGGTGACGAGCTGCTCGGGACGACCGCTGACCTCCCCGATCAGCCGGGCGAGGTCGGCCGCCTTGCGCAACGGCGCGGTGGCGGGCAGCTCGTCCGCGACCAGCTGGACGACGTCGGGCCTGGCGAGCAGCTCCGCGGCACGGCTGGTGGTCTTCAGCCGCCACACCAGGTGCCTGTCGAGCACCTCGCGCGGCAGCGGACGGGCGGCCACGTCGAGCACATAGCGGTTGATGTCGTCGGTGAACTGCGTTTCCGGCCGGACGGTGATGATCAGCTGGGCGCCGGCCCTGCCGAGCTCGGCGTCGAGCCGGTCCAGGTCGAAGCTCGTCAGTGCGGAGGCGGCCTGGGACGACAGGTCGTCGAGCACGTAGCCGGAAGCCTTGGTCAGCCCGTCGACGGCGAGCTTGCGGAGGTCGGCGTCGGGGCCGAGCCGGAACACCTTGCCGAACCCGGACCGGTTGGCCAGCAACCACACGGCCAGCGCCAGCTTGCCGTATCCGGCCGCGGCGCGGAGCACGACGACCTTCGTGTCGACGCTGCCGAGCCCCTGCGGGGTCACGAAGGTGTCCACGATCTCGCGAAGTCCTTCGTCGCTCAGCTGGTGCGTGCCGAGAACGGTGGTCGTGGTGCTCGCGGCGTAGAAGTGGTACTGGTCGCCCGCGATCGCGTCGCGGAACTGCGTGGCGGCGGCGAAGCTCTGCCGCGCTTGACGCACCTGGTCACTGCGCGACGCGGTGGTGCCGGGGTTGGCGGCGGCACTGCTGATGCCCGCGCCCACCGACTCGGCGTTGCGCGCGGGTGTCTCAGGCTCAGGCGTGGCCGTCGCCGCGGGCGGGGGCGTTGCCTGCTTCGGATCCGCGGCGGCCTCGGAGGTGCTCACGACTGCCCCTCCTGCCGGTCGTAGTAGTTGTGCTGATCCCCCGCGATCGCGTCGCGCATCTCGACCGGGCCGGAGAACACGAAACCGACCGCGTCGATGCGCGGTGCCGCGATGGGACCGGCCGGGGAGGAAGCGGGCGCGCGCGGGTCCTCGGACTCGCGCTGACCGGACCGCTGTGCTTCCCGGACGTGCAGCCAGGCGCGATCCGAGACTTCCTTGGCCTCGAAGGGAATTTCGCGGAAACCGAAATGCGAGACGAGCACCGCGTCCTGGTTGACCACGGACCGGTACCAGGGTTCGGACACGACCACGACGAGGTTCGCGTCCGGCGCCGCGGTGAGCGCGTCCCTGGCCGCCTGGAGATCGGCGAGCCGGCATGCGGTGTTGAGATCGCTGCCCACCCAGCCGCGCTCGTCCTCGCTGACCTCACCGAAGTGCAGTGCGAGACGCATCCGCATGCGCACGGGCTCGGCCGCTCGCCTCGCATAGCGCGCCAGCTCGCGGTCGAGCCGATCGACGAAGGCGTCCGTGATGTCCACTTTGGGCACATCGGGAGGCACGAGAAGCATCACGCTGTCACCGCGGTCGGCGGCCGCGCAGGAATTCCATTCGATTCCGGAATCGTCGAGCGCGGTCTGCAGAACGTCGTACATCTGCCGTCTCAACCACCGCTGATCAGCATCGGAACGGCGGCCATAGCGCTCGATGTCGACGATCACGAACGAGCGGTGGATTGATTTCTTGTTCATGAACGGCCGGGTCCCCTCCGACGCCACGCGCGCAGCTTCTGACGGACCGTCAATCGCGCGGCGAGACCGAATTCGTTGCAGGCTATATCGATTCGTAACAATGACAGGCCGTTAGCAACAGCGGCGAATTTCACCCGCACGGAGCAGCACTCCATCGGGAGTCGATGCATCTACTCGGGAGTAGCTCCTCAGCACTGTCGTGTGACGTTCCGCGTCCACTCTGCTGGTCTCATCGAGTAATGACTCCGCCCTAGTGCGGATTTGTCTCCGGAAGATCTGCCACGCGCTGTAGCGCGTCCATGTCGAGCACCGTGTAGCCGCGGTACGACGACTCGACCACGCCGGCCGCGACCAGTTCGGCGAACCGCTTCTCCACCGTCCGCCGCGCCATGCCCGCCAGCGACCCGAGCTCGGCCTGGGTGAGCGGAATGTCCAGCTCCCAACGCCCATCGAGACGGCGCCCGTAGGTCTCGGCCATCTCGGCCAGCACATGAGCGAGCCTGCCGAGCGGACTGCGCGCGACGAAGTCGACACGGCGGCGGTCCGACCAGCGCAACCTCCCGCTGATCGTCCGACTCACCTCGTAAGCCGCCTGCGGGGTCTTTTCCAGAAACAGGTTGATTTCCGCGCGCCTGATCACCCGCGCCCAGACCTCGCCGCAGGCGACCACGTTGGCGGACCGGTTCGACCCGTCCAGCACCGCCATTTCCCCGACCAGGTCGCCCCCGATCCGCACCGCGAGCAGAACCTCCGCGCCGACCGGCGAGTTCACCAGCACCTTGACGACGCCGCTCAACAGCAGGATCGCGTGATCTCCGGGGTCACCGAAACGGAGTAAATTC
>JAVXWK010000786.1:0-26039 GCA_032230575.1 Pseudonocardiales bacterium
TGCAGGCACACGCGGCCGAGCCGATAGCAGATGTTGGCGACCAGCCCGTCATGCCGGCCCCACCCGGCGAACACAAGCGCTTGGGTGAACTGCACGCGGGCGTTGCTGACCAGACCGGCGTCGAAGCACACCCAGCCGGCGAGGTTGTGCAGGTCGGCCAGCGCGACATGCAGCCGCCGCCGCACTTTCTCGGTGGCTGACGCGTCGAGCATCAGCACCGCCTCCCGCATCCGGGTGCGGACCGCGTCGAGACAGGAGTCACCGCCCTGCCGGTAGTCCAGCGCGCGCAGAGCGTGCGTGTCCGCCTCCAGCCGAACGACGTCGGAGACGTCGATCGATCGTGGTGAACGATCGTGAGCAGGGGAGGAATCCGTGATGGCCATGGCGGCACTCCTGACAGCGCGACTGAGAAGTGGGCGCCGCCGGGGGCCAGAGCGGGTAACGCAGCCCTCTCGCCGATGACTGGGTCGTCACCGGGCCTGGACCTGTGCCTTCACCGAAGAGACTCGGCTGCTTTCGAAAATAACCGAGCCGCGCCGTGAATACTGCCACCGAATGGTGTGGCTGCGGATGACGCCAAACGGGGTGTGAGGGTCAGGAAGTGGTCGTCTTGAGGTTGCGGGCCAGTCGTTCCGGCTTCGGCCAGCGGACTTTGGTGGCCCATCCGAGCTTCTCGAAGACCCAGATCAGTCGCGCGGAGATGTCGATCTGGCCGCGGCGGACGCCGTGGCGGGCGCAGGTGGGGTCGGCGTGGTGGGAGTTGTGCCAGGACTCGCCCATGGACAGGATCGCCAGCGGCCAGAAGTTCGCGGACTTGTCACGTGCCTCGAACGGCCGGTCGCCGATCATGTGGCAGATCGAGTTGACCGACCAGGTGACGTGGTGCAGCACGGCCACGCGGACGAGACCGGCCCAGAAGAACGCGGTCAGCGCTCCCCACCAGCTCCAGGTGGCCAGCCCGCCGATCAGCGCGGGTGCGAGCAGCGTCACGGCGGTCAGTGCGGGGAACCAGCGGTTGACGCGCTGGATGTCCGGGTCGGCGAGCAGGTCGGGGGCGAAGCGGGCGGCATTGGTCAGTTCCCGGCGGAACATCCAGCCCATGTGGGCGTGCCAGAACCCTTTGGCCAGCGCGGTGGCCGAGGTGCCGAAGAGCCACGGTGAGTGCGGGTCGCCTTCGCGGTCGGCGTAGGCGTGGTGGCGGCGGTGGTCGGCGACCCAGCCGATGATCGGGCCCTGCATGGCCATGCTGCCGGTCACCGCGAGCCCGATCCGCAGCGCGCGGCTGGCTTTGAAAGCACCGTGCGTGAAGTAGCGGTGGAATCCGATCGTCACGCCGAGACACGTGAGGGTGTAGAAGAAAACGGCGAGGCCGACGTCGACCCAGCCCAGGCCCCAGCCCCATGCCAGCGGAACCGCTGCGGCGAGTGCCAGCGCCGGTATGACGGCGAACAACTTGACCAGGAACATCTCCGCCGGGGACTTCTCTCCGGCCAGCATGGGCTGTGGCGCGGCATCGGCTCCACGGACGTTTGACTCGACTTGCGCACTCACGCTCGTACCTCCGGGAACGGCATACGTTCTCCGTCGCCGGGGGCCGGGGCGATCGGTGTGGGATTTGGCAGGTGCCGGATGTCAGGCGACCCGCGTCAGGTCGTCACACCGCTTGGATACCCGTGGTGTGACGGTGGCGAAACCGGTACTCCGCACCCCGGTTGCGTGAGCCGGCCGGGTGATGTTCGAGCAAATGGTCCGATATGGATCGTCAGGCCATTTCAGGAAGGATCGAGGAGACCGCCGGAAAAGCGGCACTTTTGTCTCTCCATGCTACACAAGTGGTCGAGCCCTGTGTGATCAGAAAAATCTGGACCACGTCTTCCCGAGAGGCAGCTGTGAGTAGCTGACCTGTAGGTTTTGCTCACTGAAGGCGTTTCCCGCACTTCAAACGCGCGAGTGTGACCAAGAATCTCGGCAACATTTCGGTCGATCATGACTGAATCGGCGTAGAGTCAAGTTGCCGAGAACAGCGCGCATATGGGCATCGAGTTCATGCCGTGCTCGGCGAAACTAGACCGGCTGTTTTTCCGGCCGGGGACGGGAGTCCTGACATGACGTCAGCACCCCACCTTTCCGACGCCTCACCTGCCGCTGCGATCCCCGAGCAGTCTCAGCTCTCGCAACGACTGCGGCTGCAACCGATGGCGCCCACGACGGGGCATGTCGACGGGGCCTGGTGGCCACGTTCCCGGGACCTCGCCGCCGAGCTGCCCTCGTTGCTCGCAGCGCTGGGAGCTCGCCTGGGCGACATCCTGCGAGTGAGCTACAACCTCACCGAGTGGGACTCCGCGCCTCGCCGCATCATCGGCGACGGCCGCCAGATCCGGCTCGACGGGTTCATCTCCAGGCCCGCGCACACCGTGGACGTGCTCGCGGCGGACAAGCACCGTCTCACGCTGCTCGTCGTGCCGTCGAACACCGACCCGGCCGCCGCGCGGCAGACCATGACGCTCACAGCGGATCGCGGCAACACCCAGACCGTCGACGACCTGCTCGCCGCGGGCGTCAGCGTGACCGCGCCGACGCGACGCACGACCGGCCTGACCCGGATCGCTCACGCGGGCTGGGAAGCGGACGGCGGCCGAATCCCGGAGCAGAAGAGGAAGCGCACCCCATGACGACATCGACCTGCCTGTCGTTGGACCACATCCCGGAGCAGGTCCGCTGATCGCCGACCGGCGCGTTCCACCAGCCCGGGCAACCCGGGAGGACTCCGCGCCGGTGGTCACCGGTCCCACGTTCCAGCCGACCCGGAAGGGCCTTGTGCTTCGCACGTACGGTTTCCTGAGCACGTATCCACCCACGCAATGCGGACTCGCCACGTTCACCGCCTCGTTGCTGCATCATCTGACCGCGGTGACGCCGGGCGGCAAGGGCGAGGTGGTCCGTGTTCTCGCGGAGCCGGATCACGAACCCGCCGCCGTCGCGGGAACATCAGTGGTGCACCAGATGACCCCCGGCGCGGTCGAGGCCGCGGCCGAGGCGCTCAACCGCTGCGACATGGTGGTGGTGCAGCACGAGTACGGGATCTACGCCGGCCGTGATGGCGCTGACGTGCTCGGCGTGCTCGCCCGGCTGCGGGTCCCGGTGATCATCGTGCTGCACACGGTGCTCACCACGCCGACTCCTGGCCAGCGGCAGGTGCTCGAGGAGGTCGTCGGTTACGCCGACGCCGTGGTGACGATGTCCGAAGCCGCACGGCAGCGGCTCCTGCACGGCTACACCGTCGAACGGCCCGATGAGGTCGTCGTGATTCCACACGGCGCGCTCACCGTCGACCCACCCGCCCGCGGTCCGTCCGCCAACCGGCCGATGATCCTCACCTGGGGCCTGCTGGGCCGTGGCAAGGGCATCGAGTGGGGCATCTCCGCACTGGGTGCGCTGCGCGACCTGAAGCCGCGCTACCTGGTTGCCGGCCAGACCCATCCCAAGGTGCTGGCGCACGAAGGCGAGACCTACCGCAGGAACCTGCGCAACCGCGCCGCCACGTTCGGCGTCACGGACCTGCTCGAGTTCGATTCGACCTACCTCGAAGTGGACGCACTGGCGGAACTGGTCGGCCAAGCCGATGTCGTCCTCCTGCCCTACGACTCGTCCGAGCAGGTCACGTCCGGTGTGCTGGTCGAAGCCCTGGCCGCGCGCAAACCGGTGGTCGCGACCGAGTTCCCGCACGCCGTCGAGCTGCTGGCGGACGGGGCCGGGCTGCTGGTGCCCCACCGCGATCCCGCCGCCATCACCGCGGCGTTGCGGCGGGTGCTGACCGAACCGGGCCTAGCGGCCAGGATGAGCGATCGTTCGGCGAGTCTCGCCCCTGCGCTGAGCTGGCCGGCGGTCGCGAGCCGGTATCGAGACCTCGCGGAGCACCTGCTCGCCACCCGCGTCGCCGTGACGACGTGACCGGCCCGAGTTTCACCCACCTGGCCCGGCTCAGCGACGACACGGGCCTGTACGAGCACGCCCGCGGGCCGTTGCCTCGCCGTGAGCACGGCTACTGCCTGGACGACGTCGCCCGAGGTCTCGTCGTCCTGAGCCGCGAGCCGGAGCTGTCCGCCGATCTGGTCATCCTGCTGGAGCGCTATCTCGCCTTCACCGCTCACGCGCAGGCCGATGACGGGCGGTTCCACAACCGGCTCGGACCCGACTGCGGCTGGCAGGACGAACCGGGGCTGGGCGACTGGTGGGGGCGCGCGTTGTGGGGACTGGGCACCGCGGCTGCCCGATGCCCGGTGTCCTGGATGCGCACGGCTGCTCTCGACTGCTTCGAGGCGAGCGCCCACCACCGGCCTCCGTCGGTGCGGTCGATGGCCTTCGCCGCGCTCGGCGCCGCCGAGGTGCTCAGCGCCACCCCCGAGCACCCTCTCGCCACCAAGCTGCTCGGTGACATCGCCTCGTACGTCGGCGAACCCGGCGACGTACCGGACTGGCCGTGGCCGGAGAAACGACTCTTCTACGCCAACGCCGTGCTGCCCGAAGCGCTGATCGCCGCCGGTCATCTCCTCGCGGACCGCAAGATCCGCGACGACGGGCTGCGGCTGCTGGACTGGTTGCTGACCGTCGAGTCATGTGATGTCCGGCTCTCGCCGGTCCCGACTGGCGGCTGGCACGTCGGCGAGCCTCGCCCGGCGTTCGACCAGCAACCCATCGAGGTCGCGGCACTCGCCGACGCCTGCGCCCGCGCCCACCAGGTCACCGGCGACCTGATGTGGCTCACCGGTGTCCGCCGCGCGGTCGCGTGGTTCGACGGTGACAACGACCTGGGTGTGCCCATGCACGACGGGGAGACCGGGGGCGGTTACGACGGACTCACGGCCGGAGGACCCAACCGCAACCAGGGCGCCGAGTCGACCCTGGCGCTGATCTCCACTCTGCAACATCGCCGCACTCTGCTGGGGAGCACCGGATGAACGCCCGTGTCACTCGCGCCACGCTGCGGCTGCGGCCGGATCCGCGTCGGGTCATCACCAAACTGTTCGTGCCGGGAGAGGAACGGCCCGAACACGAGTCGCGGTCGGCGGCCGTGATCCGGCGAGTGATGGCGCTGGACGAGGTAACCGTGTGCGCCACGCTCGAGCGCACCATCGGCCTGTTCGCGGGACGCCACCGGGATGTCAGCGTGACTTTCGCCGATCACTTCGCGAGCGTCAGCCACCGCTTCCCCGCGGGCGTCGAGCTGTCCGAGTCCCGCCGGCTGCTCATCGGCGCGTACTTCACGCATGAGTACGCCGTCGAAGGCGCCGCGCTGTGCAACCCGTCCATGGTCGCGCACCCCGATCAGAGCGGGGTGGCACCGGGACATCTGCGGTTCGTGCTGAGTGTCCGAGGCATCGGTGAGGGCCACCTGTCGTCGATCGGTTTCCGGACCGGGGTGGTCGGTCCCGATGGTGTGCTCACCGTCGACGCGCCCCCGAACGTCATCACCACCGGACTCCATCGGGAGGCGGTCTACGAGAAGAGCCTCTTCCTGGGCAAACTCGCCGAGCTCGGCCACGACGACGAGGTCTCCGCCGTGCTGAACCGGTGGCTGCCCGCGCGGTTCTCCGATGCCGACCTGAACCTGGTGCTGGCCGACCTGCACCCGAGTCTGGTCGCCCGCCAGGAGGCACACCGGACCGTCGAGCTGATCCGGTGGATCGCCGCGTGCAACTACACCTCGGAATTCCCCGACGACACCGTCATCGGCGGCCGGGTGCTCTGGCCGACCGGCCCGTCCGAACGCCAGGGCATGGAAGACGCCAGGTTCGTGCGCTTCACCGACGATGACGGCGACCAGACCTACTACGCCACCTACACCGCCTACGACGGTGTGGATGTCGCACCACAGTTGTTGCAGACCAAGGACTTCCGCACCTTCCACGTCACACAGACGACCGGGGCGGCCGCACGCAACAAGGGCATGGCCCTGTTCCCCAGGAAGATCGGCGGCCGGTACGCGGCGTTGTCGCGCGGCGACGGGGAGAGCACGGCCGTGGTGACCTCCGACGACATCAGGACGTGGAACGAACCGCGGCCGGTGGAGGTGCCCGCCAGGGACTGGGACCTCGTCCAGGTCGGCAACTGCGGCTCACCGATCGAGACTCCCGCGGGCTGGCTCGTGCTGACCCACGGGGTCGGCCCGATGCGGGTCTACTCGATGGGCGCGATCCTGCTCGACCTGGACCATCCGGAACGGGTGCTGGCGACCCTGCCCGAACCGCTGCTGCTGCCCATCGCCGCAGAACGCGACGGCTACGTGCCCAACGTCGTCTACTCTTGCGGCGGCCTCCTGCACGACGACACGCTGGTGATCCCCTACGGCGCGAGCGACTCGACCATCGGCCTGGCGACCACGTCCCTGCGCGGCCTGCTGGCTGCCCTGACCGGGGAAGGTCATGCGTGGAACAGCGCGCCACCCTCGATGTCGGCCGAACCGGTGAGTTGACGCAGCTCCCATTCGCCGCGGGTCTCGCCGTCGAGCGGCTCCCTCGCCGAGGTCCGGATCAGCAGGGCGCTGTTCCTGCTGCGCGGCCGGCGTGCAGCGTCGATTGCGATTCACCAGGCGGCCCAAATGGAATCAAACGAATAGCTCGACCCGACCGAGAGGTTGATTTTCCACGAAAGTACGTCATGTCCACTTCTTGAATTGGTCCATTCGTACTAGTCTCCGGTCGTCCTACGCAGAGTTCTGACCTGGGCGCGGTCGCGCACAGCACGGCGGGTGGTACGCGGATGCGACGTGGCACGAACGGAACACGCGATGACGGGCGGTTCACCGGCCTGACGGTGTTCGTTGCGGTGTTCGGGTTCGTGCTGTTCGTGCCGCCGCTGTTGTCCCTGTTCGACCAAGGCCACCAGGTCCTTCACGTCCCAGTTGTGTGGGTGTACCTCTTCGGCGCGTGGGCGGTGGTGATCGCACTCGTCGCAGTGCTCGTCCGAAGGTCGGGATGACGTCGTGCTGCAGACCTGGTTCGTCATCACCGTCTCCATCGCGTACCTCGGAGTCCTCTTCGCCGTCGCGTTCTACGGCGACCGGCGCGCCGACACCGGTCGCAGCCTGCTCGGCGGGCGGGGCACGATCTACGCGCTTTCCCTTGCCGTGTATGCCACATCGTGGACGTACTACGGCAGCGTCGGCCGCGCGGCCACGACCGGCGTGGGCTTCCTGCCGATCTACCTCGGCCCGACGATCATGCTCGCCCTCGCATGGCTGGTGCTGCGGCGGATCATCCGCATCAGCCGTCGCCACCGCATCACCTCGCTCGCGGACTTCGTCTCTGCCCGCTACGGCAAGAGTGTGACGCTCGGCGGCCTGGTCGCGGTGATCGCGGTCGTCGGGGTGATCCCGTACATCGCGTTGCAGCTCAAGGCCGTCTCCAACACGTTCGAGATCATCCGCAGACATCCGGTGATCACGCCGTCGTCCGAGCTCGGCCAGGTGCCGCTGCTGCAGGACACCGCGTTGTACGTGGCGCTGCTGCTCGCCGGGTTCACGATCCTGTTCGGCACCAGGCATCTCGACGCCACCGAGCGGCACGAGGGCATGGTCACCGCGATCGCGTTCGAGTCGATCGTCAAGCTGGTGGCGTTCGTCGCGGCCGGCGTCGGCGTGGTCTGGGGGCTGTACAACGGGTTCGGCGACCTCTTCGCGCGCGCCTCCGCCGCCGGGCAGACCGCGGTCTTCGGACTCAGCGACACCACGGGCAGCTGGGTGTGGCTCAACATCCTGTCGATGCTCGCGATCATCCTGCTGCCCCGGCAGTGGCAGGTCGCGGTCGTGGAGAACGTCGAGGAACGGCACGTCAAGCGCGCCATGTGGCTGACCCCGCTGTACATGCTGCTCATCAGCCTGTTCGTGGTACCGATCGCCGCGGCGGGCCTGGTGCGGCTGGGTGGCGCGGTCGACGCCGACACGTACCTGCTGACCGTACCGATGGCCGCGGGCCAGGAGGCGTTGACACTGCTGGTGTTCGTCGGCGGGCTGAGCGCGGCCACCGGCATGATCATCGTCGAGACCGTCGCACTGAGCACGATGGTGTCGAACTCGCTCGTCGTCCCGGCGTTGCTGCACCGTGGGTACCGGGGCAACCTCGCCCGCGCCATCCTGATCACCCGGCGGGTGGCGATCGTGGCGCTGATGCTGCTGGGGTACGTGTACTTCCGGCTCGCGAGTGAGGGTGCGGCGCTGGCGTCGATGGGGCTGGTGTCGTTCGCCGCGGTCGCCCAGTTCGCGCCCGCGATCCTCGGCGGCCTGTTCTGGAAGGGCGGCACCCGCAACGGTGTGCTCGTCGGGCTGTGCGGCGGGTTCGCGGTGTGGCTGTACACGTTGCTGCTGCCGACTTTCACCGCGACGGGCTGGCTGCCCCAGGCGTTCCTCGACGACGGTCCGTTCGGGATCTCGTGGCTGCGGCCGGAACACCTGCTCGGCATCAACGGCATGGACAACATCAGCCACGGCATGTTCTGGAGCATGCTGCTCAACATCGGTGGCTACGTCGGCGTCTCGCTGCTCGGTCACCCGAAGGCACGCGAACAGGCCCAGGCCGTGCTGTTCGTCGACGCGTTGGCCGACCCCGAACGACCGCGCCTGCTGCGCGGCCGGGTGTCCGTCGCGTCACTGCACGAGGTGCTTCGTCGTTATATGGACAGACGAGCCGCCAACCGCGCTTTCGAGGAGTACGCGCGCGAGCGGGCACTGGACGACTTCCAGTCCACAAAGGACGCGGATGCCGGTCTGGTGCACCACGTGGAGACCGTGCTCGCCGGTGCCGTCGGCGCCGCGTCGGCGCGGATCATCCTCACGTCCGTCGCCGGTGAGGAGCAGCTGCGCATCGAGGAGGTGATGGAGATGCTCGACGAGGCGTCGCAGGTGGCGGTGCTGGAGGAACGCCACCGGCTGGCGCGCGAGCTGCACGACTCGGTCTCCCAGGCGTTGTTCTCGATGACCCTGCACACCCGTGCCGTCGAGCTCGCGGTCCAGCGCGAGGGCGGCGATCCGGACGGCAAGGTCGCGCGCGGGCTCAAGGAGCTGCGCAGCCTCACCCAGGGCGCGCTCTCGGAGATGCGTGCCTCGTTGTTCCAGCTGCGGCCGGACGCGCTGCACGAGGACGGCCTCGCCGAGGCGATCCGCAAGCAGTCCGCGGCCATCGCGTCGCGCGAGGGGCTCGACATCGTCGTCGACGCGCCGGACTACCGGTTGACGCTCGACGACCGGGCAGAGGAGGAACTGTTCCGCGTGGTGCAGGAAGCCGTGCACAACAGTGTGAAACACGCCCGTCCCCGACGTATCGACATCCGCATCGAAGAGGTGTCCGATGGAGTGGTCATCGAGGTGACCGATGACGGAACCGGATTCGACCCGGCCACCGTGCGCTCCGCGGGCATGGGACTGGCAGGCATGCGTGAACGCATGAACGGCATCGGAGGCGAGCTCGTCATCGACAGCGTGCCCACGGGATCGACCACGATCCGCGCGGTTCTTCCCGTCCCGTCACCACGTCCAGGACAGCGACGATGACCCAGCCGGCCTCACCCCGGCCGATCCGGGTGTTCCTCGTCGACGATCACTCCGTGGTGCGCCGCGGCATGCGTGCCTTCTTCGACATGCTCGACGACATCGACGTCATCGGGGAAGCCGCCGACGGCCAGGCCTCGCTGGACGAACTGGCTGTGCTCGCCGCGCGCGAGGAACTACCGGACGTCGTGCTGATGGACCTGCTGATGCCACGCCTGGACGGCATCGGCGCCACCAGGGCGATCAAGCGGCTGTACCCGCAGGTCGAGGTCGTGGCGCTGACGAGCTTCAGTGAGGCCGAACGCGTTCACGCCGCACTGGAAGCGGGTGCCGCCGGCTACCTGCTCAAGGACGCCGAGGCGGACCAGGTGAGTGCCGCCGTCCGTGCCGCCACGCGAGGCCAGGTGCACCTCGACCCCGCGGTGGCCCGCACCCTGACCCAGTCACTGATCGCCCCGCAACGCACCGCGACCGCGCTGACCCCGCGCGAGCGCGAGATCCTGGTACTGGTCGCCCACGGCAAGTCCAACCGGGACATCGCCGACGCCCTCATGATCAGCGAACGCACCGCACGCACCCATGTGTCCAACGTCCTGAGCAAGCTCGGCCTGGCCTCCCGCACTCAGGCAGCCCTGTGGGCAGTCCGGGAGGGCCTGGTGACCGGCCCCTGAACGCCGCCGATGCGGAGACTCAGGCCGGGTCGACGCGGACGTGGAGGGTCTGCAGACCGCGCAGGAGAGGGTCGTCGCGGAACACCGGGGATGGCGTGTCCGGGTCCAGGCGCAGGTTCGGGAAACGGGTCACGAGCCTGGTGAAGTACTCCTGGCCCTCGATGCGGGCCAGTGCGGCTCCGATGCAGAAGTGCGGGCCGAAGCCGAAGCTGAGCTGGCCGTTCGGCGGACGGGACACGTCGAGCCGTTCGGGGTCGGCGAACCGGTCGGGGTCGCGGTTCGCGGCACCCACGATCGGGTAGATCAGCTGCCCCTTCCTGATGAGCTGTCCGCCGATCTCGAGGTCGGCGTCGGCGAGCTGCGGCGTCATGATCGGCGCTGGGCCGTCGTACCGCAGCAGCTCCTCCGCCGCCGACTCCGCGAGCGAGGGGTTGTTGCGCAGCAAGGACATCTGCTCCGGGTTGCGCAGCAACGCGAGCGTGCCGTTGCCCAGGTAGTTCGCCGTCGTCTCCAGGCCGGCGTTGAGCAACGCCATGCAGTTGAGGATCAGCTCCTCGTCGGAGAGCTCACCGCCGATCAACGTCGACAGCAGGTCCTCGCACGGAGCGGAACGACGCTCCTCGATCAGTCCGTTCATGTACTCGACGAACTCGTTCATCGCCGCGTGCGCCTTGCGGGCGACGAGCGGGGCGTCCTTGGCGTACTGCGCGCCGAGCAACGCCATCATCCGCGTCGCCAGTGACGTCATCCGCGCGTGCTCGGGCTCGGGCACACCGATGAACTCCATGACCACCGTGGACGGAAGCGGGTAGCACACCGTCGAGATGAGCTCGGTGCCGTCGGACACCTCGTCCAGCAACGAGTCGGTGACCTCGGCGACCCGCGCCCGCATCGCCTTCACCCGGCGGGGTGTGAAAGCCTTGCCCAGCAACCCACGCAGCCGCGTGTGGTAGGGCGCGTTGGTGAACGGCAACGAGCCCGAGAGCTGGCGCTCGAAGTTGCTCATCTCGTCGCGTTGCACCTGCGGAACGGACGCGAACAGGTAGTCCGTCACCGGCGGCCGGATCACCCGGTGGTCACGCAACAGCTGTGACACGTCGTCGTACCTCGTCAGCACCCAGCCACCGAGCGTGTCCTCGTAGTGCAGCGGCGAGGTCTCCCGCAGTGCGCGGTAGAACGGGTAAGGGTCGTTGAGGAACGCGGGATCCTCGGGGTTGAACGCCAACGTCCGCGAGCCGACCGTGTTGGCGCTACGGCGTTCCTCCTCGGCCAGGCACTGGTGCACGGTCGCGGCGATGATCTCGTCGTTCGGCTCGACGAACATCGTGAAGTGGTCACCCGGAATGTCCACAACGGACAGTGAACCCAACGACACGTGCTCCCAGCCGTTCGCGGCGCAGTCGAGCTTCAACGCCGTGTTGCGGTGCGGCTTCATGACGGGCGGGAACCCGCCGGCCGCCTTGAGCAACGTGACACGCAGGTCCGACGGCAACGGCTGGTACTTGACGTTCGCCTCCAGATTCGCCTGGTAGACGCGCAGCATCGTGCTGATGTGCTCCTCCACCGGCAGCGAACCGGTGGCGCCGAGGAACCTGCCGAGCCGTTCCTTCTGCTCGGACATCGCCAGCGCCGGGTCGATCTCCACCCCGGCCGGGCCACCGGACGCGAACGCCAGCCGGTTCATCGTCATCAGGTCCTCGATGGCGGCCGCGTCGTCGATCGGCGGCAGGTCCTGACCGGGCTGGGGAACGTACGCGTCGAGCAGCACGATCCGCGTGACGTCCTCGCCCGCGCGCCGCAGCTGGCGACCCATCTCGTACGCGACGACACCACCGAACGAGTGCCCGCCCAGCAGGTACGGCCCGTACGGCTGTATGAGCCGGATCTCCTGGATGTACCGCGCCGCCAGCTCCTCCACGGTGTCCAGCGGTTCCTCGAGGCCGTCGTAGCCGGGCGCGCGCAGCCCGTAGAACGGACGCGCCGATCCGATGTCACGCGCGAGCTTGAGCAGGTAGTACGCCGCGCCCAGCGCCCCGCCGACGCAGAAGAACGACCGCGCCGAGGTCAGGCCGAGCAGCAGCGAGGTCGTCTCCTGACGATGTGCCACCGGCTCGACGGCCTGCTCCTCCTCGACCGCGAGATGCCTTGCGACGGCCTCGATCGTCGGGTGGTCCAGGAACAACGTGTGCGGGATGCGGAACCCGAGCCAGTCCGACAGCCCGGACTGCAGCGCCGCCACCGAGATCGACTCGAGCGCGAAACCGTCCAGACGCGATTCGGCGCTGATGGAGCTGGGCGCAACCCGAAGTTCTGACGCCACATGGTCGATGAGCCACGACCGCAGCGCGTCCAGGGTCGGCGCGGGCCGGTCCTCCTCGATCACGGCGTAGTGGCCGAACACGTCGTCGTCCTCGGGCGAGCCGCCGAAGTGCCGGCGCACCAAGGACTTCGAGTAGGCCATGTTGCACTCGACCAGCTCGTAGGACGGCAGGCTGCCCGCGTGGTAGGTGTGGTTGCGGCCCTGCAGGTGCTCGATGCGGTCGTACACGCCGTCGCGGATGTCGTCGCTGCCGAAGTGCGGCAGGAACTTCCACCGCCGTTGTGCGTGCACCTCTCCCATCACGCCGCCCATGCGTTCGACGTCGTCGCGGAAGATGCGGACGATGTCGTCACCGTCCAGATCAGGAGCGCCATAGGAGTAAACCGCGTAGACGTCACTCTCGGGGTACCGGTGGTGGAACGACACCGCGTGGCCCGGCTCCGCGTCGAGCAGGAAGAACGCCGACTCCGGCAGCCCGGTGGCCGACACGACCGTGGTGTAGTAGTCCATCACCCGCACGCGGCGGGCCAGGTCGACCTCGTCCGGCGAGGCGTCGATGACGTCCAGCAGCTGCGAGATCGGCACGGTCAGCACGAGGTCGTCCGCGACGACGTCACCCTGTTCGGTCCGCACGAGCACGCCACCGGTCGGCTTGTCCGGGTCCCGGGTGATCGACGTGATCGTGACGCCGCAACGGACGTCGCTCAGCCCGGCCGCGACCTTCTCCCACAGTCCCTTGAAACCACCGACGATCGTGAAGCTGCCGGCATGCCCGAGCAGCTGGGGCCGAGCCGACAGCAGGCCCGTCATCTCGGCGTACTTGACGAAGTACAACGCGGGCAGATCCCCTGCCAGATAGCCGTATCCGGCAGCCGTGTAGCCAGTGCCCAAAGACTCGGCCATCGATTCGAGACCGTGCTCGGCGAGCCATTCGCGGACCGGCGTGGCAAGTGACCGCGCGGAGTGCGCCAGACCCGCCGTGGCGATGTCCGGGAACTCCTGGTCCCGTAGCTCGGTGTAGCGACGGAACGAGTCGCGCTGGAAGAACGCCGTGCTCTGTGGCACAGACTCGCCATCGGAGTAGACCCGGTGCGGTGTCGTGTCCTCGGTCGGCACGCCGAGCTCGACGGCCAGGCGCGCGACGTTCTCGTACTGCGTCGTGCAGACGTGCCCGCCCAGGTCGTACGCGCGGTCGTCGATGTCGACCGACTCGCACTTGCCGCCCACCGACGGCAACGCCTCCAGCACGATCGCGCGGTGCCCGGCCTTCTCCAGCTCCCGCGCCGTCGAGAGTCCGGCAGGTCCGGCACCGACGATCACGACCGTGCGCGACGCCCCGAGCCGTGCGGCGGCGGTCTGCTGATAGACCATGGCCCGCAGGTGGTTCAGCGACGCGGCCTCGTGTGGCGACGACGCCAGCACCACACCCAGACCCTCAGGCGTGTTGCCGACGTTGAACCGCAGTCCCTCGATCTCGTCGTGGTGCAGCAAGGAGTCCAGGCGCAGCACCGCGACATCACGCCACGGCAGGTCCCACTCACGCGTGCAGTCGAGCGCGACCTCGTTGTCCACGTCGGACGCGCTGACCGGGTGCAGCTGAACCTGAAGCAGCGACGAGACGGCACCGCGTTCCAGGCGGTGGCGCAGGTCCTCGTGCAGGAACGTCCGCGACCGCTCGTCCTCCTCGTCGAACCGCTCCAGCTCACCGGGCGGCTCCGGCGGCAGAAACCGCTCGCCGGGATCCACGAACCCCGCGTCCGGCACGCCGCCCGCGGGCACGAGCCGGTACCTGATCAGCCACGGCGTGCCGTCCAGCGCGATGAAGCCGGTCGGCACCTGCGAGTAGTAGTGGTAGTCGGCGTAAGAGGTCGCGTGCCGGTACAGGTTCCACGCCGTCTCCCGGAAGCCGGGAATCTCGTCGACGAGCGAGGAGGCGTCGCCGGCCGAGTAACGACGGAAGATGTCCGCCGTCCGCGCGAAAAAACGCGCACCGGTGTTGAGCGACAGGTCCAGGTCGCCGATGCGCAGGGAGATCCCGCGGATCGCCGGAGCGATGTCGTCGGACTCCATGCTGTTGGAGTACCGGGCGATGACGTCGATCTCCCTGCCCGGCTGGAAGAACGCGTGCGCCGGCAGATCCAGGGAGTCCAGCATCCGCAACGATCCGGCGGCGCCGGTGGCGGTGCGGTGGAACACCCGGCGCCTGGTCATCCGCGACGCCGCGACCAGGGTGCCGAGGTCCGCGAGTACCTGCCGGAACTCGTCGTCGACGTCGGCGAAGTCGTTCGGACCGGTGGAGAACCTCATGCCGCGACCTCTCCGGACTCGAAGGCTTGTTTGCACGCCAGCCGGCGCACCTTGCCGCTCGTCGTCTTCCGCACGGTTCCCACGGGTCCGACGACGATGGCGTGGCATCCGAGCTGATGATCCTCGTACACCCGGCGCCGCACCGACTCGCGGATCTCGTCGAGCTGCGCGGAACTCACCTTGTCCTGCCGCGTCTCCACGAACAGCACGAGCTGCTCGCCCTCGTCGGTGCCGACGGCGAACGCCGCGAGGCCGCCGGGCCGGATCATCGGATGGCAGTCGCGGACGCTGTCCTCGATGTCCGCCGGGTACATGTTCCGTCCGCGCACGATGATGAGATCCTTGCTGCGTCCGGTGACGAACAGCTCGCCCTCGTGGAGGAACCCGAGGTCGCCGGTGCGCAGGTACTCGCGGTCGTCACCCTCGATCCGTGCCCGGAACGTGCGCAGCGTCTCCTGCTCCATGCCCCAGTAGCCCTGTCCCTTGGTGGGCGAGTCGACCCAGATCTCACCGACCCGGCCGTCCGGCACCGGCACGCATGCGGCGGGATCGACGATGCGCACCACCGCGCCGGGCTTCGTGATCCGCCCGCAGCCGATGTACGGCACGCCCTGCTCCGACGGTACGACGTGCCCGGACTCGAGCGCTTCCTTGTCGACGTGCAGCGTGGCCTTGCCGCCCATGGACACGCTCACCGAGTGCTCGGCGAGGCCGTAGGCGGGAAAGAAGACCTCACTGTCCACACCGGACGGTTCGAACGCGTCGAAGAACGCGGCCACGGTGGCAGGGCGGATCGGCTCGGCGGCGGACATGATCACGCGCAACGCCGAGAGGTCCCACCGCGCCCGCTGGCCGGCCGTCGTCTTGCGAACCGAGAGCTCGAACGCGAAGTTCGGCGCCGCCGTGTGCGTGGCACGCACCCGCGACATCACGTCGAACCACACAGCAGGGCGTTGCAGGAAGGTCAGCGGGGACATCAGGGTGGTCGTGCTGTTGCCCGCGATGGTCGACAGGATCACGCTGATCAGCCCGAGGTCGTGGTACTGCGGCACCCAGAACACGCCGCGCGTGCCGGGGCCGAGCCCGAGGTCCGCGGCGTTCGCGAGCACCTCGTGCGCCAGGTTGCCGTGGCTGAGCATCACGCCCTTGGGGGTCGACGTCGACCCGGACGTGTACTGCAGCAATGCTGTCTCATGTGGACCGACCGGCTCGTGCCACCGCGGCGCGGACGCCGGACGCAGCTTGTCCGTGCGGTACCACGCCAGCGACGGCCACTTGGGAGCGTCGGAGCTGAAGAAGCTCGTCACCGAGCCCGCCGCACGGGATCGGTCGTAGGTGCTGTTGGTCAGCACGCAGCGCGCGCCGGAGTTCTCCGCGATCGCGGTGAACGTCGCGAGATCCTTCTTGAGCTTGAACGGGTTCGGCGGGTAGACGGGCACCGGGATGACGCCGGCCGCCAGGCAGCCGAGGAACGCCTCGACGAAGTCCAGTGACGGCGGGTACACGAGCAGTACCCGGTCACCGGGCTGAAGACCTTTGGCCCGTAGCGACTCCACGACACGGTCGGCGGCCTCGCCGAGCTCGCGGACGGTCCGGGTGGCTTCGTCGTCGCCCTTCTCGTCCACGAACGTGAACATGCGCCGGTCCGGATCGCAGGCACGCAGTCGCGAGAAGGACGACAGGATGGATTCGGTCACGGCAGTGGCCCTCCATGGCGCTACATACTTGTACGTACCCGTCGCATCGGAAGGTACGGATGCGCGGTGTTGCCGGTCTTGTCTCGTGCCGTTCGGCGGCATGGGACCGTTTGGGAACGGCCGAAGCACACGAAGGGGTTGCCTGGCAGCGGCAGCGGTGTCAGGAGCGCACCGTGACCACGTCCTCCTGCTCATCGACGTGCAGGCGATACTTCGTGCCATCCACCTCGGCGGTGTGCCCGGTGACCCGCACCGCGGACGGATGGGTCCTGGCGAGCCTCGCGACGTGGTCAGCCACGGCGATGTGCGCCAGGTGGTTGCGGCCGCGCGAGCCTGAGGGCAGGCCGTACGCGGCGGCGACCGTTCCCGCGAGCCAGTCGCACGCCACGACGTCCTCGTAGGTCAGTGTCGTCACCCCGTCCACAGTGGACGACAGGCCGAGCCCGCCGGCGTAGACACGATCTCTGAGGAACGCTCTCCGTTGCTCGGGCGCGGCGGCGCCGAACGTCCCGGTCGGCATCAGCACCTCGACGAGCCGCATCGACACCAGCACCTGGCCGTCCCGCAGCAGTTGCAGGTGCACGACCGGGAACCTCCGGTCACGGCCTTCGAACCCGGCGAACCGCGCCTCGACCCGCACCTCACCGGTGTCGGGCAGTGGGGTGAACTGCTCGAAGCTCGTGATCTTGTACGGGTACGCGACCTTGTCGCGCGGGATCTCGTGGTACCACTGCCACATGCTGTCGTGCGGGATGACGTGCGTCGCCGCGTCGAGCAGGCCTTGATGAAGGTTCCCGCGCGGCACCGTTCCAGCGCTCACGTCGAGCACTCCCGAGGCGCCGCCCGCGCCGCGCCGAAGCGACTTGAGGTACTGGAACGCGGGACCGTGGAACAACGCGCCGGATGTGTAGAAATCCGTGACAGGCGTGGCACTCGGGAGCTCGGGGAACGCCGCGGGGCGCCTGCCGGGCTCGGTGATCACCGCCGACGCGACCTCCTCGTACCGGGACAGCGCGGCGGTCCGTGCCTCCCGCCACTCCATCAGCCGGACCTCGTCCTCGTGCCGGTCGACCCTCAGCCGCGGTGTTCGATCGGCGGGGATCCACCGACGCAGCTCGACGTCCTTGAGCGCCTTTGCGCCACCGGAGGCGAGCTTGTCCAGCACGGACATCATCGGCAGCACCGGAACAGTCCACGTCGGCCGGTGGTCGGAGAGCCAGTTCTCCTCGCTGTCGTCACCGACCAGCCGGGCGCCGAGGCCCACGGCGCTGTAGATGCGCTTGCCGTCGACCCACAGCCACGCCTTCGCCCTGGCGCAACGCTGTTCGGCGTCGTACTCGGTGATCTCCAGCTCGGAGCCGATCACGTGCTGCGACGGCACGACCTGACCGCGGTACTTCCACACCATCGGCTGACTGTCCATCATCATCTCGAACCGCGGGTTCGTCAGGCCCTCTGCCGCACCCTGCTCCAGCAGGTAGACCTGCAACAGCTGGTACAGCGCCTCGATGCCGAGTGAACCGGGCTGGACGGGATCCTGGAAGAAGTGGGCCTTGAAGAACCACTCCCCCGGATCGACGTCCTTCTCCGCGGTGAGCCTGCCGAGTCCGGCCTTGCCGCCAAGAGGGTCGTACCCCGTGACGCGGTCGAGCATCAGCAGCATCGAACCGGCCAGCTCACGGTGCCGCGACAGGTCGACGTTCGTCACCCTCGGCGGCACTGCCGGCGTCATCGCCGCGCGTTCCTCCGGTGTCGAACCGAGACCGGGCTGGTCGACGAACGCCTCGGGCGGGAAGAAGCCGAACGCGGTGTCGAGCTCATAGACGAGCTCGTTGTCGCCGTAGCACTTCACGTCGAACGAGACGATGATCATCGTGCCGTTGACCGAGATGTCGCGCAACGTCACGTGCGTGCTGATCACCTTGGTGTCCGGAGTGATCATCCGGTGGATGGTGCCCTTGCCGTCGAGGTTGCGGAACAACAGGTCCTGGTCGATCTCGACCGCGCACCCGACGTACGAGGCAAGCCAGCCGCACGGCTGCAGCACGACCTCGATCAGCACCGACAACGGCATCGTGCCGTGGTTCTGGTCGAAGTACCAGACGTCGTCCGGCACGTCGTACTCCACGACGCACGAGCTGCCGCGCTCCATACCGCCGAGCTTTCCGGTCGCCTCGCTCACCCTGGTCATGAAGTGGTAGGGAGGTCCGGGAAGACGCGCCACCCGGCGGTGCGAGTCGAAGCGGTCGTAGAGCGCGCCGAACGCTTCGGACGGCTTGCCCCACGCACACGCCAGCAGCGAGGCGTAGTCGAACTTCACGCCGTCGACCGTGACCGCCCTGTTGTCCTCCTCCATCTCGCCGGCCATCTCCTGGCGCCATTGGTCGAGCGGCCAGTCCGGCACGAGCCGCAAGCCGATTCGCTTGGCGTGGAAGGCCTTCGTTCCGTCCACTGTGCACAGTACGTCCGCGTGAAGGGTCGGAATCGGACCCGCCTGGAGTTCGGTCACGAACACCTCGTAGGTCAGGTTCCCGCTCTCTGGCGTCACCTGGCCGCGGCACCGCATGTCGTAGGCCTCACCGGGCACCGGCTCGAAGCGCCACGCGTCGTTGCCGATGGTGAAGCCGCACCCGGCGAGGTAGAACGACATCGCCTGCAGGCACCCCTGGAACATCAGGGTGCCCGGCATGCACGGATCGTTCTTGAAGTGCCCTTCGAAGAACCAGTCGTCCGGCCGGATCCGCGTCTCGGCCCTGAGGTAGCCGCGTTGCCACGGTCCGCCCTCGACGTCGAAGTCCGTGACCTCGCCGAGGAACAGCATCCGGCCGTCGTCGATGCGCGGCGTCCGCGAATGCGACCGGGTCACGCTCCACGCGTCGCCGAAGCAGTCCGCCGGCCGACCCTGGGCGAACGCCCGCACCTTCTCGGCGGTGAAGCTGCGCGGCGCCTGCGCCAGCGGCTGGTCGCACGTGCCGTCCGGGTTTTCCCGCGCCGGGTCCCAGATGACCCCGGCCGTCGCCGCGAGCTCCGCGTCGGTGAAGAACCCCGCCTGTCCTTTTCGGACGGAGAGCCGCAGCTCGCCGTCGACGTGGCAGTCGTAGTGGAAGAAGAAGAGCCGGACGCCGTTGAGCTCGGCGTGCCCGTCGATCGTGATCTCGTACTGCAGCGTCTCGCCGGGTAGCGGCGGGCTGCCGTGGTAGGTGAGCTCGCAGCCGAGCAGCCGGTAGACGCGTTCGCCCTGGTTGAGCAGGTCGGCGCCCAGCCAGCTGATCAGCAGCAGGTCGGCCTGCCCTGACTCGACGAGGATGCCCGGCGGCATGCGGCCGGTGCTGTCCAGGTACCAGCTGTCCGGCTGGACGTCCGTCTCCGTCCAGATCGTGCCGGTGCCCATCGTCGCGGGTTCGGCGTCGATCCCGGTGACCCGGTCGGCGAGCAACATCGGCGGCAGCGGCATGCGGCACTGCCGGTCGTACTGGTCCTGTGGCCTGAACCGCTCGCCGAACAGCTCCGAGATCCGCCCACCGGCGAGGTGTTCCAGCTGGGCACGGGTGAACTTCGGTCCGGGCAGACCGGGCACCAGCTCGACCGGTGCCTCGATCGTCGCCTCGCCCGGCGCCTCGATCGTCGCCTCCACTGGCGCCCCGACAGTTGCCTCGCCCGGCGCCCGGTCCGCCCTGGCCGGCGGCTCGGTCGCCAGCACCGGAGGGAGATGCGGAGCGCGGACCATCGTCGTCGTGCTGGACAACCTGACCTCCGGTGGATGGGCGGGGAGGGTGATCACGCGGCCGGGTTCTTCGGGTGAACCGGTGTCGAGAGCGTTCACCGGGATGCCCGCGGCGGTGAGCTCGGCGGCGACCCGGCTGATCTGGCGGAGACTGTCGGACGCGTCCATCGGAATCGCCAGATGGTCGCGGTCCCCCAGCGTCTGCCGGATCCAGTCGCTGCACAGCGACTTCGGGCCGTGCTCGATGAACACCCGCACGCCGTCGTCCCACGCTTTCCGGACAGTGGCGGCGAAGTCCATGGTGCCGACGGCCTGCGCGGTGAGCGCGTCCGCCACCCGTTCCGGCGTCGGCAGATAGGAGTCGTCCGTGGCACAGCTGTAGAACCGCACACCGGGAGGCGGTGTCGTGGGACGGCAGTGCAGATGCCACCACTCGTCGCGCACCTCGGCGAGCTCGGGCGTGTGCACCGCCAGCTCGTACGGGATCGGCAGTACGTAGGTGGTGTCCAATATGGACAAAACCCGTCGGCACGCTCGCTCGTCGCCGCCGATGACACACGACTCCGGAGAGTTGACGGCGATGAGGTGTGCGGCCTGCTCGTCGTGCAGCACCTTGCGGGCGTGCTCGGGGTCGACTCCGACGAGGAAGTTCTGCCACCTGGTTGCGGTGATGCCCTGGCGCGCCCAGCTCCGGTGGATTGCGGCGAACTCACCCGCGACCTGTTCGCTGAACATGCCGCTCTTGGTCATGTCCCGCACGAGCTGCCGCATGTCGGTCCAGACTCCCAGTGCCACCAACGCGTTCGACTCACCGGCCGAGTAGCCGAGAGCGGCGTCGGGCCGGATGCCGAGGACCTGCTGGGAGATCGTCGCGTGCACCTGGCTGAGCAGTGCGGTGCCCCAGATCTGGTCGAGCACGTCACCCGGCTTGCTGTCCGGGCCGTTGAACGCCCAGCCCGCCACCTCGCGCACCGAACCCGATCGTTCCTCGATGTCCTCGAGGACGTGCGGGTGGGCCAGGAGCAGTTCGCGGCCCATCCCGGGATAGGCGGCGAGTCCGCCGGTGAAGACGAAGCCGATCTCCCCGCTGATCGGGGTTTCGCGGAACGCCACGCCTTCCGGCTTCGGGGCCGTGCCGGTCAGCCACGCCTCGACCGGCCGTTCCGTCTCACCGACCAGGACCAGTCGTGCCGGACCGTCGTTCGACTCGCGGCCGTCGCGCAGAGCTTGGAGCACGCCCGCTTTGTCGTTGCCGGAGAAGACATGCAGCTTCGGCGCGCGTTCCGCGACCAGGGGTGCGGTCTGGTGCGCACGCAGCCGGACACTCCGTCGCGGAGCCTCCAGGGCCCGCGTGACGACCTCGGCGGTGCGCAGGTCGAACGCCGGGTCAGCGGGCGCTCCGACGCGCGGCATCGCCCGGTGCCGCAACGCCAGTGCCGCCGTCGCGACGGCCAGAAGTCCCTTGGCGGCATGGGGAGCACCGAAGATGCCGGTCGGGTCGAAGCCCTCGTCGCCCATGACCAGGTCGGCCTCGGCGGTCGCGTCGTCCAGTACGGCGACGACGTCCTCCGGCGCCGCGTCGCGCAGCCGCTTGAGCACGAGCACCACGGCCGCGTCGCCGGGTTCCCGCGTGATGCCGAGGTCGGCCAGCGCCTGCTGGTGCACCGGCTCGTGCGACAGGTCGACCGCGCCGACCACCGCCGCGTCGGCCTCGTTGTTGCGCAGAGCGCGCGCGGCGAGTTCCAGTGCGACCACACCTGACGCTTCCTCGGCCGACACCGTGAAGCTCGGCCCGGCCAGGTCGAGGTGCGAGTTGAGGCGGTTGGCACTGATGTTCGGCATCGTGCCGACAACGCCGGCGCTGGTCAGGGCCGGTACCACACCGTCACGTCCGGCGAGGTCCGCCCGCCACCGCGCCCCGTACCGGGCGACCTCGGCGTCACACCCCATGCCGACCAGCACCATGGTGCGTTCACGTGGCAGCTCGACACCCTTGACGGCCTCTCGGGCCGCCTCCAGCACGAGGAGCTGCTGCGCCAACGTCACCTTGAGATCGAGCGGGGGCGTTTTCTAGCCCTGCAACGCGATGTCAACGCGCTCCCGCTTGCCCGCCTTCACCCCGCTGAACGGATCAGGCGCCACCACCGCCACAATCGCCACTTGATCTTTATGAGGGGAGCTTTCATGAACCTGAGGTTGAGCAAAGCTCCCCTCATGAAGATCGGGAGCGTCGATGATCAGGTGGGCGTTGTTGCCGCCGAAGCCGAACGCGGAGACCGCGGCGCGCTTCGGGCCGGTCCACTCCTCGGCTTCGGTGAGCACCCGCAGCGGGGTGCCGTCGAGCGCTTCGATCGTGGTGTCGGCGTGCAGGGTCGCGGGCCGGATGCCGTCCTTCATGGCGCCCAGCACCTTGAGGACACCGGCGACCCCGGCGGCCGTGACGAGGTGGCCCACGTTCGACTTCACCGAGCCGATCGGGAGTCCGCTGTGGCCTGCGAACACCAGCGCCGAGCTGCGGACCTCGACCGCGTCGCCTACCTGCGTGCCGGTGGCGTGACATTCCAGCAGCGACACGGTTTCCGGCGCGATCCCGGCCATCTCGTAGGCCAGCCGCATGGCGCGTTCCTGGCCCTCGGCGGAGGGAACGAGCATTCCGGCGCCGCGCCCGTCGTTCGACAGACCGACACCACGGATCACGCCGAGGACCTCGCGGTCACCGACGTCCGCGAGGCGCATGAGGCTGACGAACGCCGCGCCCTCGGCGGGGATCAGGCCGTCCGCGTCGCGGTGGAACGGACGGCTCCGGCCCGACCTGCTCAGTGCCGACAACGCGGAGAAGCCGGTGTGGATGAACAGGTCGTCGGCGCAGTTCACCGCACCCGCGACCATGACGTCGGCCTTGCGGTCGTGCAGCTGGTCACACGCGAGCTTGATCGCGTAGAGAGACGACGCACAGGCCGCGTCGAGCGCGAACCCGTTCTCCAGGCCGAGCGCCTTCGCCGCGAGGTGGGCGGGCAGACCTGACATGAACCTGTTGCGTGCGTCCGGCCTGGGCCCTTTGCGCCACACCTGTTCCGCGTACTCGGCCATGCCCATCGTGGGGAACGACAGGTTGCCGAGCACCAGGCCGGTCTTCCTCCCTGCCACCCGTGCTTCGGTCAATGCCTGCCGCACGGCGTGCAGGACCCAGAGGAACTGCTGGTCCAGGCCCCGCACATCGATCGCGAACCCACTGGCGTCGAGGTCGAAACCCCTGACGTAGCCGCCGATGTCGTGCCACGCGCCCTCGGGGCTGGCGCACCGCCATCGGCCGTCCGGGACATGCGACAGGCTGTCGCGGCCGGCCTTCACGTTGTCCCAGAAGGCATCCGGTCCGAGCGCGTCGGGCAGGACTGCTCCACGCCCGACGATCGCGATCGGTTCGAACATCTCACCCCTCCGGCCGCGCGACGAGCTCGACGCCGATCAGCTCGGCCCGTACCGACCCGTCCGCGTCGACGAACGCGATATCGCACTCGGCGCCGTCGGCCCACGTCTGGCGTGCGGTGAGGACACACCTCGTGGTTCCGTCGAGCAGTCCGGGCTTGTGGGTACGGCATTCCTTGACACCCATCGGCAACGACGCCCTGCCCAGGACCTGATGCGCCCACAGCAACGCGAGCTGCAGCCCACCGTCGACAGCGGCCGGGTCGGTGTGCCAGTTCCGGCCGCACCAGCCCATCTCCCGCGCCCCGGCGACGGTCGCGACCGCGCCGCCGGCGGAGATGCCGCCGACCTCCTGGATCACCTGGAACCCCGGCCCGTGGAACAGCAGATGCCCGTCGTAGATGTCGGGGCTCGCCGGCTGGGTCACCGGTTCCCGCCACTGTCGCGGGCTGGTCGTGGTGCCGACGCGGCCGCTGTAGTGCTTGCCGATCGACAGCGCGTCGCCGGTGCGTTCGACGGTGATCCGGTCACCTGTGCCCGTGAAGTTGTCGAGCCCGATGCGCCGCAACACCTTGACGTCCGTCACGACGTCGCTGTGCGCGCTGAACCACTCCAGCGCGAGGGCGATCGGCACGACCGGTGTGCCCTCGATGTCGTGGTCGGCGAGGTAGGCGTGCGTCCTGGCGCTGAGCAGGATCTCGCCCCGCTCGGTCGTGTCTTCGGCGCCGTCGATCGGCCCGGCCTCTCCCGCCGAGATGACCACATGGACGTCCTCGCCGGCGCCGGTGAGCTCCGCGACGAACTGCCGCGCACCCTCGGCGATCGGGATCAGCGGCACGCCCTGGCTGTGGAAGTGGTCCGCGAGCGACGGGCTGACCATGCCGCCTTCCCATGGGCCCCAGGCGATCGAGCGCACCAGCCGGCCCGGCCGTGCCTGTGCGTGCGCGACCTGGTTGAGCACTTCGTTGGCCATCGCGTAGTCGCACTGACCGGGGTTGCCGACGTGCGCCGAGATCGACGAGAACACGCACAACGTGCGGATCGGGTCGTTCTCCGTCGCCGCGAGCAGCCCGCGCAGCCCTTCGACCTTGGTGTCGAAGACCCGGTCGAACTGGTCGTCGGTCTTCTCCGCGATGCGCTTGTCCGCGATCACTCCGGCACCGTGCACGATGCCGGTGATCGGGCCCCACTCCTGGCGCACGGTGTCGAGCTCCCGGCGCAGCGCAACGTGATCACGCGCGTCCACGGCGACGTACCGGACCTGGGAACCTGCCTGCCTGATGTCCGCGACGGTCTTCGCGACCTCGCGGGCGGCCAGTGTCGCACTCACCTCGGCGTTGACCTTCGCGGGCAACGGCGGCTTACCCGTCGTCTTCGTCACATGGTCCACCACGGCCCGCTTGAGCGCGGCCTCATCGGTGATTTCCTTGAGATGGGCGGGTTCCTCGTGCCGCGGCGTACGTCCGAGCAACACCAGCTTCGGCTTGTGCTGCCGTGCCAGCTCCTTCAACGCCTCCGCGGTCACACCCCTGGCACCACCGGTGGCGACGATGACGTCGTTCCCGGTGATCTCGTGCCGCGCCTCGGGTTGTCCCGTCACGACAGCCTCGACCACCAGGCGCGTACCGTCGGCCCGCAAACCGACATCGGTCGTCGATCCGCCGGCCAGCAACTCGTTCACGATGGCCTGCGCCACCGCCGCGGAAGTCCGCCGCCCACGCTCGATGTCGATGGCCTTGACGCCGGCGCCTGCCCACTCCCGGCGCGCCGTCCGGGTGAGCCCGGCAACGCCACCGAGCCAGGCGCGTTCCTGGGCACTGACCCCGAAATCGCCGCCGGTGTCCTGCACGGTGACGAACACACCGCACTTGTCCGCCACCGTGCGAGCCGTGGCGAACACATCCCGCTGCACCGCGACCGCCTCGTCGACCGACGTGACGTCCTTGAGCCCACCGAGGTGAATGACCCCGTACGCGCCCTCGGCCACACCCACGACCGCGTCAGCACCAGCCGCGACAAGCCTCTTCACGACGTGCGTCGCGATCCCACGCCCGTCGTCGGTGACCACGATCCGGCCGTCGCGCAACCCCTTGAGCGCGAACCCGGGCGCCGCACTCGGTGTCATTCGCACCGCGTATCGCACAAGGCCGCCAACCTGCTCGGTGTCGGCCTGCTCGGCGCCCGCCCGCTCGGCGCTGGCCTGCTCGGTGCCCGCCCGCTCGGTGCCCGCCCGCGCGGGGAGCTTCGCACTGCCCAGCCGTGCGGTGATCTCATCGAGGGTTCTGAGCTTGCCCAGCTCGACCGGGTCGACCTCGGGCAGACCAGGAACACTGCGCCGCACCGCCGACAGGAT
>JAVXWK010000787.1:0-12068 GCA_032230575.1 Pseudonocardiales bacterium
AGTCGACGCCGGAGTGCGAGATCGACCACGACGGCGGCAGGAACCCGCCGTAGTAGGCGTAGGCGATGAACGCCAGGCACACCACCGGAAGCACCCAGCCGGTCGTGCGTCGGCACGCCTCCAGGATCAGCACGAGCAGCACGGCACCGGCGATCACGTCCAGCGTCGAGAGCTGCCCCTGCCGGTTCAGGAACTCGTCATAGCCCCCGAACAGCGGATAGGCGCCGACGACGAAGGCCAGCAACGCCAGCACCCAGTCCCACCAGGGAGGCGTGTGCCCGCGTCCGTACGACAGGAAGACCAGCGGCAGCGTCACCGCCAGGAAGATGATCAGGTAGTACTGGCTTCCCTTGGCGAACGGGAAGAAGACCTGCTTGAGCACCAGCAGTGCGATCAGCAGGCCCGCGATCCACAGCGCCCGCTCCCACCTGGGTGAGAGCGAGCGCGACGGCATCTCCTCGTCGTGCTCCGCGACGATGCGGGCGAGGTCCGGGTTGGCCACGACCCGACCGTACTGTGGGCCCGATCACAGCGTTAGACGATCAATCCAAAGGGATTGCAAAGACTCACACGATGGCACTGTCCACATAGCACCAGCGCCAGTCCTCGCCCGGCTCGAACGAGCGCATGACCGGATGCTGGGACGTTCCGAAGTGCGCGGTCGCGTGCCGGTGGGGGCTCGAGTCGCAGCACGCCACGTGCCCGCAGGACAGGCACATCCGCAGGTGAGCCCAGTTGTGCTCACCCAGAGCGAGACAGTCGACGCAGCCCTCGGTCGACTCCGGCGCCACCGACTGGGGCAGCGCTCCCACGTGCGAACAGGTCATGCCGTCCATCTTTACGCAGAATGAGCGCATGGTCGGGCCTGAACTACTGCTGCTGCTCCTCGGAGCGTTGGTCGTCACGTCGATCGCGCGCCGCCTGAACTGGTCGGCACCGCTGGTGCTGGTCGCGGTCGGGCTCGTGGTCTCGTTCATCCCGGGGGTGCCGGAGTTCGAGCTCGATCCGCACTTGATCCTGGTCCTGGTCCTGCCGCCGCTGCTCTACAGCGCCGCGCTGGACAGCTCGTACCTCAACATCCGCGCGAACCTGCGGCCGATCGGACTGCTCGCGGTCGGGCTGGTGCTGTTCACGACGTTCGCGGTGGGCGTAACGGCGAAGCTCGTCTTCCCGGACCTGCCGTTCGCCGCGGCGCTCGTGCTCGGCGCGGTGGTCGCCCCGCCGGACGCCGTCGCAGCGGTCGCGATCGGGCGCAAACTCGGCCTGCAACGCCGGGCGATGACGCTGCTGGTCGGCGAGAGCCTGATCAACGACGCCACGGCGCTCACGGCGTTCAAGGTCGCGGTGGCGGCCACGGTCGGCGCGGCGATGCACCCGATCACCGGCGTGGGAATGTTCCTGCTGGTCACGGTGGGTGGCATCGCGGTCGGGCTCGTGGTCGGCGTCGCGGTCCGCTTCCTGCGCAAGCGCTTGTGCGAGGGCGTGCTGGAGAGCGCGCTGGGGCTGCTCGTGCCGTTCGGCGCCTACCTGCTCGCTGAGGAGGGCCCGCACCTGTTCGGCGACGTCCAGTTCTCCGGTGTGCTCGCGGTCGTCGTCGCGGGCCTCTACGTCGGCCACCACTCGCCGCGCGGCACCTACACGACCCGGCTGCAGGACGCGGCGGTGTGGCGGTCGGTGGACGTGCTGCTGGAGTCGTTCGTCTTCGCGCTCATCGGGCTGCAGGTGTCGGCGATCATCAGCGACGTCGACCTGAACACGAGCCTGCTGATGGGCGCGGGTGCCGTGCTGCTGGCCACGATCCTCGCGCGGTTCGTGTGGATGTACCCGGCCACGTACATCCCGATGTACCTGTCCAAACGCATGCGCGAGCGGGAACGCTGGCCGCACCTGGGTCAGGTCACGGTGATCGCGTGGGCGGGCATGCGCGGTGTGGTGACGCTGGCCGCGGCCGCCGCGATTCCGGCAGAAGTTCCTGGACGGAGCATCATCCTGTTCTGCGCGTTCGTGGTCACGGTCGCGACCTTGCTGCTGCAGGGCACGACGTTGCCGTGGGTGATCAACAAGATCGGGTTCGAGGGCGACGACGCGCGCAAGGACGCGCTGGCCGAGGCGCAGATCCAGCACCGAGCGGCGCAGGCGGCGGTCGACCGGCTGGACCAGGAGATCGCGGACGTTCCCGAGCACGTCGCGGACCAGCTGCGGTCGCTGGCGGAGCACCGGGGCAACGCCGCGTGGGAACGGCTCGGGCGACAGGAGGAGGAGAGCCCGGCGGCCGCGTACCGCAGGCTGCGCAGGGCGATGCTGAGTGCGGAGCGTGACGAGTTCATCAAGGCCCGCGACGCCGGTGAGATCGACGACGAGGTGCTCTTCCGAGTCCTGCGCGAGCTGGACTTGGAGGAAGCCGCCCTGTCACGTGAATAGACGCTGCCTCGTGAGTAACCGTTCACCTGCTTTTCGTGTTGCGATGCTTGGGTGCGCTCTCAACACAAAACGGGAGGTCGAACGATGTATCGGAGAGGTCTAGCCGCCGTAGTCCTCGTGTTCGCGGGTGCGGTGGTGGCGTCCCTGCCCTCTGCCTCCGCACACGACGACAAGGGTCCGATCGTCATCGGGCACCGCGGCGCGTCGGCGTACCGGCCCGAGCACACGCTCGCGTCCTACGAGCTCGCCGCCCGCATGGGTGCCGACTTCATCGAGCCGGACCTGGTCTCCACCAAGGACGGCAAGCTGGTCACGCGGCACGAGAACGAGATCGGCGGCACGACCGACGTCTCGACCAGGCCGCAGTTCTCCGACCGCAAGAAGACCAAGGTCATCGACGGTGCGCCGCTCACCGGCTGGTTCACGGAGGACTTCACGCTGGCCGAGCTGAAGACGTTGCGCGCCAAGGAACGCATCCCGGCGATCCGCCCGCGCAACACGCTCTACGACGGCCGCTTCGAGATCCCGACGTTCCAGGAGGTCATCGACCTCTCCAAGCGTCTGTCCCGCGAGCTGCACCGCGAGATCGGCATCTACCCCGAGACCAAGCACCCGACGTACTTCCAGTCGATCGGCCTCGCGCTGGAGCCGAAGCTCGTCGACGCGCTCAACCGCAACGGCCTCAACCGCGGCAGTGCCAAGGTCTACGTGCAGTCGTTCGAGGTCGCGAACCTCAAGCAGCTGAACAGGTCGCTGCGCGTACCGCTGGTCCAGCTGGTCAACGGTTCCGGTGCGCCCTACGACTTCATCGTCGCCGGTGACAAGCGCACCTACGCCGACCTGGTCACACCGGCCGGTCTGCGTGAGGTGCGCAGCTACGCGGACGGCGTCGGCGTCACCAAGGACCTGATCATCCCGCGCGACGCGGCCGGCTTCCTCAAGCAGCCGACCACGGTCGTCAAGGACGCGCACAAGGCCGGCCTGGTCGTGCACTCCTGGACGTTCCGCAACGAGAACTCGTTCCTGCCGGCGGACTTCCGGTCCTCGGCCGACCCGGCCGCGTACGGCCGGGCCTTCGAGGAGTACGACCTGTTCTACAAGACCGGTCTCGACGGCGTGTTCGCGGACAACCCCGACACGGCAATCGAAGCCAAGGTCAAGCGCTGAGCACCAGCGTGCGGTCCCTGTCGAGCAACCCGCGTTGCGCGAGCAGGGGCCGCACGCCTTCTCCGAACCAGTAGGCCTCTTCCAGGTGCGGGTAGCCGGACAGGACGAACTCGCTGATGCCGATCGAGTGGTACTCCTCGATCAGGTCGGCGACTTCTTCGTGTGAGCCAACAAGAGCAGTGCCCGCGCCGCCACGCACCAGGCCGACGCCCGCCCACAGGTTCGGATAGATCTCCAGGCCCCGCACGCCACGACTGAGATCGCCGCCGTGCAGCGCCACCATCCGTTGCTGGCCAACGGATTCCGACTTGCTCAGCTGTTCCTGCGCCTTCGCCACCGCGGCCGGGTCGAGCGCGTCGAGCAACTTCGCGGCAGACGCCCACGCTTCCGCTGACGTGTCGCGGCTGATCGTGTGCAGCCTGATGCCGAACCGGATCGGCCGATCGGTCAACGCCCGGACCCGCGCGATCTTGGCGGCCACGTCCTGCGGCGGCTCGCCCCAGGTCAGGTACACGTCCGCACGAGCTGCCGCCACCGGCAGAGCAGCGTCCGACGAGCCACCGAAGTAGATCGGCGGGACGGGGTCCGGCACGGCCAGCGCCGTCGCGTCCTGCACCTGGTAGTGCTTGCCGTGGAACGAATACGGCTCGCCGGTCCAGATCCCGCGCACGACCTGGAGAAACTCGTCCGTGCGCGAGTAGCGCTGGTCCTTGTCGAGCCAGTCGCCGAACCGTTGCTGCTCAACGGAATCACCGCCGGTCACGACGTTCAGCAACAACCGGCCGCGCGAAATGCGCTGGTACGTCGAGGCCATCTGCGCGGCCAGCGTCGGCGACAGCACGCCCGGCCGGAACGCCACCAGGAACTTCAACGTGTTCGTCTGCGCGATCAACGCGGCCGTCGTCAGCCACGCGTCCTCGCACCACGTGCCCGTCGGCGTGAGCACGCCGGTGAACCCGACCTGCTCGGCAGTGCGGGCGATCTGCGCCAGGTAGTCGATGTCCGGCTCACGACGTGCCCCGGCAGCAGGCGCGCGGTTGGCGTGGAAGTGCTCCACGACCGTGCGGCCGTCACCGGACGTCGGCAGGAACCAGTGCAGCGTGATGCTCATGCCAGATCTCCCTGGAACCTCGTGTCGACGAACTTCCCGAAGTCGACCTTGCCGGGCAACGTCTTCTCGTCCGTGAACGCGTCCGCGAGCTCCTGCTCCGACCTGATCAGCGTGTCGTCGATCTTCACCGGCAGGTCGCCGTTGCGGTTCACCGCGGCCAGCGCGACCTCGTACTTCAGCCCCGTCTCCGCCGCCCACGCCTTCGCCCACTCCTCGCGGTGCGTGTCGGCCCACTTCTGCGCCTTGTAGTAGCGGACCAGGTACTCCTTGAGCGCCGGGTTCTTCCCCTTGTCGTCCAACGCCTTGCGGCCCGCGACCTGGAAGCCGTACCCGTTCGACTTACCCCGGCCGTCGGTCAGCACGCGGGCCTTGGCCTCCTGCTGCGCCTGTGCCGTGTAGGGGTCCCAGACCGCCCACGCGTCGACCTTGCCCTGCGTGAACGCGCCGTAGGCGTCTGAAGGCTGCAGGAAGTTCAGCGTCACGTCCTTGGTCGTCAAACCGTTGGCGCGCAACGTGAGCAGCACCTGACCGTGCGCCGAGCTGCCCTTCGCTACCGCGATGTTCTTGCCCTTCAGCTCGCTCGCGCTGCGAAGAGACGAGTTCTCCGGCACGAGGATCGCGTCGGCCTCGACCTCTCCCTTCGACGCGGCGACCGCGGCGATCTTGGCGTTCGCGGCCGCGGCGAAGATCGGCGGTGTGTTGCCGACGCCGCCGAGGTCGATCGCGCCGGCGGACGCGGCCTCCAGCAGCGGCGGGCCGGAGGTGAACGTCGACCACTCGATCTTGTACGGGAAGTCGTTCAGCAGACCGGCGGCCGTGAGCAGCGCCTTCGCCCCGCCCTTCTGGTCGCCGACCTTGAGCACGACTTCACCGGCCGGGGTGTCCTGCGCGGTCGCGGCGCACCCGGTCGTGAACAAGATCGCAGCGAGCAGGCTAAGCAGCTGTTTCAACATCCACTCCCAGGTCTGCGAGCACGCGGGTGCGTTGCTCCACAACGGAAGCCCGGCGGCGCGGGCGGGGCAGGTCGACGTGGTGCTCGGCCACGATCCGGCCCTCGTCGAGCACGAGGACCCGGTCGGCCAGCAGCAACGCCTCGTCGACGTCGTGCGTCACGAGCAGCACGGCGGGCCGGTGCTTGGCCCAGAGGTCTTCCACCAGGTGGTGCATGGCGAGCCTGGTCAACGCGTCCAGCGCGCCGAACGGTTCGTCCAGCAGCAGCACGTCCGGTTCGCGGACCAACGCCCGTGCGAGCGAGACCCGTTGCGCCTCACCGCCGGACAACGTCAGCGGCCACGCGTCGGCGTGATCCGGCAGCCGCACTTCTTCCAGTGCCTTCAAAGCGACCGAACGCCCGTCCGGCTTGTGCAGGCCGAGCGCGATGTTCCGCCAGACCTTGCGCCACGGCAGCAGCCGCGGCTGCTGGAACGCGACCGACACCGTGCCGGGAACCGTCGCGGTGCCGTCGAACTCCCGATCCAGCCCGGCCAGGATCCGCAGCAACGTGGACTTGCCACACCCGCTGCGCCCCAGCAGTGCCACGAGCTCGCCCGGCGCGATCTCCAGGTCGATCCCGTCCAGCACCGTGCGCGGGCCGAAAGCCTTGCGCAGACCGGAAACCCTTACCGCGCTTGCCATCGCAGCACTCTCCTTTCCAGCAGGCGCACCAACGCGTCCGTCGTGAGGCCGAGCAGCGCGTAGACCACGAGGCCGACGACCACGACGTCGGTGCGGAGGAACTCACGGGCGTTGTTGATCAGGAAGCCGAGGCCGGAGTCGGCGTTGACCTGCTCGCCGACGATCAGCGACAGCCACGCGGTGCCGAGCGCGATCCGCAGTCCCACCAGGGTTTGCGGCACCGCGGACGGCAGCACGACGTGCACGATCCGTTCGAGACGGCTGTAGCCGAGCACGCGAGCGGCCTCGACCAGGCCGGGATCGGTCTGCCGGATGCCGGCGTGCAGGTTGAGGTAGAGCGGGAACGCGACACCGGCCGCGACGAGGGCGAGCTTGGGTTCCTCGCCGATGCCGAACCACAGGATGAACAGCGGGATCAGGCCGAGGTGCGGGAGTGTCCGCAGCATCTGGACCGGCGGATCCAGCAACGTCTCGCCCCATCGGGAAAGACCGGAAACGAGCCCGAGTGCGACTCCGGCCAGGCCGCCGATGAGAAATCCGAAGAAAACGCGGCCCAGCGACACCAGAAATGCATCGGCCAATTGGCCGTCGGCGATCAGCTCACCGGCGGACTGCGCCACGGTGAGCGGAGAGGCCAGTTTCTCGGGCGAGAGCAAACCCGTTGAACTGGCCGTTTGCCACAGCAGAACCAGCGCTACCGGGCTGATCCACCGCAGTGTCCAGCTCTGGGGTAGCGCTGTTCTGCGAGCAAGAGAAAGGGCCACGGCGCTGAATTACAGGCGAGCCGTGGCCCTTCGTCAACGACGCCCAAATCCTGATAAAGCGTCGTACTTCGAGATAGTCGGTGTCAGCCGAGAACGTCGTGGCGGACGATCGTCTGGTCGCGGCCAGGGCCCACACCGATCGCCGACACGCGGGCGCCGATGATGCTCTCCAGGTACTCGACGTAGGACTTGGCGTTGGCCGGCAGCTCGTCGAACGTGCGGCAGTGCGAGATGTCCTCGAACCAGCCCGGCAGCTCCTCGTACACCGGCACGGCGTGGTGCACGTCGGTCTGCGTCATCGGCATCTCGTCGACGCGGCGACCGTCCACTTCGTACGCGACGCAGACCGGCACCTTCTCCAGGCCGGACAACACGTCCAGCTTGGTGAGGAAGTAGTCGGTGATGCCGTTGACGCGCGAGGCGTAACGGGCGATCACGGCGTCGAACCAGCCGGTGCGCCGCGAACGTCCGGTGGTGACACCGAACTCGCCGCCCTGCTTGCGCAGGTACTCGCCCTGGTCGTCGTTGAGCTCGGTCGGGAACGGACCGGAGCCGACGCGGGTCGTGTAGGCCTTCAGGATGCCGATCACCGTGCTGATGCGGGTCGGGCCGACACCGGAGCCGACCGTCGCGCCACCGGACGTCGGGTTCGACGACGTGACGAACGGGTAGGTGCCGTGGTCGACGTCGAGCAGCGTGCCCTGCGAACCCTCCAGCACCACGATCTCGTCGCGGTCCAGCGCCTGGTTGAGCAGCAGGCGGGTGTCCGCGATGCGGTGCACGAAGTGCTGACCGCGCTCCAGCACCTGCTCGACGACCTGGTCGGGGTCGAGCGCCTTGCGGTTGTAGACCTTGACCAGCACCTGGTTCTTGAAGTCCAGGGCGGCTTCGACCTTCTGCTGGAGGATCTTCTCGTCCAGCAGGTCCTGCACTCGCACGCCGACGCGGGCGAGCTTGTCCTGGTAGGCGGGGCCGATGCCGCGACCGGTCGTACCGATCTTCGCCTTGCCCAGGTAGCGCTCGGTCACCTTGTCGATGGCCACGTGGTACGGCATGATCAAATGCGCGTCCGACGAGATCAGCAGGCCGCTGGTGTCGACGCCCTTCTCCTCAAGGCCCGCGAGCTCCTCGAGCAGCACGCCGGGGTCGACCACGACGCCGTTGCCGATGACGTTCTTCACACCGGGCGTGAGGATGCCGGACGGGATGAGGTGCAGGGCGAACTTCTGACCGTCCGGGAGGACAACGGTGTGACCCGCGTTGTTGCCGCCCTGATAGCGGACGATCCACTGGACACGCTCACCGAGGATGTCGGTGGCCTTGCCCTTGCCCTCATCGCCCCACTGGGCACCGATCAGCACGACGGCCGGCATGTGAAACTCCAAGCGCTTGGACTGGTTCGAGCGAACGCCGGTAAGCGAGGGTAGACCAGGAGATGACCGTGCACGGAATCGTGTTGGCCTGCGGAAACTCGCAGTTGCCAATGATCACTCAACGTGACGACGTCCACGTCGTTCCGGCCCGCCCCGGCAAGGACCACGTGGACCCGCACCTGGACGCCGAACGGCTCGTCGTGGTGGGTACCGACGCCGACCTCTCGGCCGTCGCGTTGCGGTTGCTGCGCAAAGAGAAGCTCGGCTCGGTGACCCTCGGTTACGTGCCGGTGGGCGACTCTCCCGCGGCTGCTCTGTGGGGCCTCTCGACCGACCCCGCCCGCGCCCTCGACATCGCCCTGAACGGTGACGTAGATCCCGTCCCGTTCGTGCGCGACGACGTCGGCGGAGTGCTGATGGGCCTCGGCGTGTTGTCACCGGTTCGTGGCGTCGGTTACAGCGACGCGGACAACGTGCTGCGCGGCCAGGCCTCCCGGATCGAGTGCACGCCGGACCCCGAAGGCGGCTTGGGCCTGGTTGTGCGAATTGTCAACAAGCGCCTGCTCGGCTCACGCGTCCGCGAAAGCCGCCCGCGCGCATTCCAGCTCGGCTGCCTCCCGACAACGGCCGTTTTGGATGGTCACAAGCACCCTCGCCCGGTCGACAAGTGGACCTGGTACCGCCACACCGAGGACCTGAGGCTGGCGCGAGGCGTCTAGCCGTGCGCTTGTCGTTCACGTGGGTGTCACCCAAAGGCATTGCCTAATTCCATAATGTGACGAAGGGTAGTCCCGATCACTTTCCAACAAGGAAGGTCGGGATGATGTCAAAAGTTAACCGAACCATTGGTGTTCTAGTAGCCGCAACGGCACTCACCTTCGGTTTTGTTTCCCCTGCACTAGCGACTCCACCCGGAATCCCCACGACCGGCGCCATCGCCAAGTCCGAACTGGCCACCTTGACCGTCGCCACCGAAGGCTCGATGACGGGCTATTCGCGCGACAAGTTCCCCCACTGGATCACGCCGTCGGGCACGACCTGCAACACCCGCGAGAGCGTGCTCAAGCGGGACGGCACGAACGTCGTGACCGACTCGTCCTGCGCGGCCACCTCGGGCCGCTGGTTCTCCCCGTACGACGGCGCAACCTGGACCGCGGCCTCTGACGTGGACATCGACCACATCGTGCCGCTGGCGGAAGCCTGGCGGTCCGGCGCGTCGTCGTGGGCCACGTCCAAGCGCCAGTCGTTCGCGAACGACCTGTTGGGCCCGCAGCTCATCGCGGTGACCGACAACGTGAACCAGGCCAAGGGCGACCAGGACCCCTCAGCCTGGAAGCCTCCGCTGACGTCCTACTACTGCACGTACGCCAAGATGTGGGTTCGCACGAAGAAAAACTGGGGACTCACGTTGCAGAGCGCCGAGAAGACCGCACTGACAGGGATGTTGAACACCTGCCCATGACAACTCTTTCCTCGCTTTTCGTGGCTGGCCCTGGCGGCGTGATGACCGACGAGGTCGGCGTCGTCACGGGCGACCTGGAGCTGTGCACCGAACTTTCCGACGACGGAAAGCTCCGCGCACTGGTCCGCTACGAGGGCGCGGAGGAGTGGTACGCCATCACGGGTGCTTCTTGTGCGCTGACTGATCCCCGGGATCACGAACCGGTTCACCAGCTTCTGCTGGGCCTGCTGAACCGGCCGGAGGGCTGAGAGGCGGCAACGCCTCCATGGCTTCCGCACGACTGAGCCCGGTCGCCTGCAACAGATCCACCGCGACACTCCGGATCTGCGCCAGCACCACCTTGGACGAGAACCCGTCCCCACCGAGACGCCGCGCGGTGAGATGCCGCGCGGCGTCTCGCACGGCTTCTCTCGTCAGGCTCGGCGTCTTGCCCTTCTCCAACTCGCCCCACAAGCAGTCCACGGCATCCGCGTAGTCCGTCAGCACCTCCGGCACCCCATCCGGAATCCGCTCGTCCGCCTTGAGCGCCGCCATGGTCCGACGCGCCAGCACCCGCGTGTTCCGAATCGCGTAGTCCACCGGCCCGGCCGCCGTCTGATACCGGCTGAGTTCGTCCTTGGCCCGCCACCGAATCGGCGCGATCTTCGCGATCTCACTACCGGTCTGCAAGGCAGCCTTGTAGTCGTCGATCGTGGCCTGGCTGGTGCGCAACTCCGCCAGCACCCCCGCCGCCTTGACCGCATCCTTGTCATTGAGGGCCTCGGCGAGGTTCCGCAACGCACCGCTGAGCGTGTTCGTCAACGCTTTGAGCTGCCGCTGAGCCACAGTCACCGGATTGGCGGGCAACAACGCCGCCACAGCCAGCCCGACCAGCCCACCGGTCAGCGCATCGATCATCCGATCGAACCCGCCACCAGCACTGGGCGGCAACAACGTGGCCACCAACACCGCGCTACTACCAGCCTGCAGCGCGATGACAGACCCACCATCCAGCAACACGGCGGCAGACATCGCCAGCCCGACCACGAGCGCGATCTGCCAGGGCCCGCTACCGATCCAACTGATCAGCGCGTCCCCGACACCGACACCAACCGACACACCGACAACCAGCTCGCCCACCCGCCGAAGCCGCTGCCCGAGCGAAACCCCAAGGCACACAACGGCGGCAATCGGCGCGAAGAACGGATGCTGGTGGCCGATCACCAACGTGGCCACAACCCAAGCCAGCCCTGCGGACAGGGCACTTTGGACGATCGGCAACGCGGCCCCCCGCCACCGCGCAGCCCCACGCCCGACCGCATCTCGAACCGCGCCCACCGCTCACCTCATAATCCCCGGCACCCGCGGCCAGTCTTGGTCCACAGCCCGGCGACCACAACCTGCAGGTACGCCATCCCACACAAGTTGGCGGCAGTTGGAGGCGGTTCGATCATGAGTTGGTGGTACCTGCCGGTGCCCTCGCCGACAGGCGGCCCCTAAACCAGCCCCAGCGCCGCAGACGCCTTCGGATCCGAGTCAGCCAAGAACTTGGAGCACCGCTCCCACTCCTCGTCCTCCCCGATCTCCCGAGCGGCCCGCGCGAGCGCGGCGAGCGCCCTCAGGAACCCCTGGTTGGGCCGGTGATCCCACGGAACGGGCCCGAACCCCTTCCACCCGGACCGACGCAACTGGTCGAGCCCACGGTGATAGCCAGTGCGAGCGTAGGCATACGCAGCCACAGGGTCCCCAGCGTGCAACGCCCGCTCAGCCAACAACGCCCAAGCCTCAGAAAAGTCAGGGTAAGCCCGAACGATCTTGCCGGGATCAGTCCCACCATCAGCAGCAGCCTGCGCCTCAGGCCGATCAGGCAAACGAGTCGGCTCGGGCCCGAGAAGGTTCTCAACCATGAGGTTCATCGTGCCCCACGAACCCGCTCAACGAGACGCCCGCCCCGGGCAAGCGACGGGCGAGCTCCTAGATGAACACCCTCATCACAGCAGCCACGACAGCCAGCATGAGCGCAGTCACGAGCACCCCGGCGATGATCTTCTTGTTCATGGTCGGGCATGCTCCCGCGCTACCCCGACCAGATCAACGCCCCTCACCCGATCGTGCACACGAATTGGAAACATCAGGGTAAAACCAGGGTGGTTCGG
>JAVXWK010000792.1:0-12344 GCA_032230575.1 Pseudonocardiales bacterium
ACGAACCACCCGCGCGGGGTTGCCGACCGCGAGCACGTGAGCAGGCAGATCACGCGTCACGACACTGCCGGCGCCGACCACCGTGTTGTTGCCGATCGTCACGCCGGGACACACGATCACGCCGCCGCCGAACCACACCTTGTCGCCGATGACGATCGGCGCGGTCGTCTCCCAGCCCTCGATCCGCGCGTCGTGGTCCTCGACCGGGTGCAACGCCGTCAGCAGCTGCACGCGCGGGCCCATCATCACGTTGTCGCCGATGGTCACCGGGCCGCAGTCGAGGATGATGCCGTCGTAGTTCATGAAGCTGTTCGCACCGATGCGCGTGTTGTAGCCGTACTCGATCTGCAGGCGCGGCAACAACGTCGTGTTCTCACCGATCTCCGCGACGAAGTTCTTCAAGATCGCGTACTGGCCGTCGAGGTCTTCGGGGTCGTGCGCGTTGAAACGGGCCATCTCCCGCCACGCCCGCCGCCGGTCCGCGTCCAGCTCGGGGTCCATCGACAGGTAGGGCTCGCCGTTGATCATCTTGTCGCGGTTGGTTCCCATGGGACGTCAGTATCGTCACGGCGGCCCGCACGCACGAGAGCTGATCTACGTCGCGTCCGGGACCGTTGCTTGTGGACGGAGCGCGCCGGGAAGCCGCAGGTCAGATCGTGGAGGAGATACGTCACATGTCTTCGCCACAGGAAGTTGTGTAACACTGTTTTTTATGAAGGCAAGCCGCCTGCGCTTCGGGATGAACCTGTGGCCGCCGTTCCTGTTCGCAGGGATCCGCGTGCAAGAGATCTCGCCGGACTACCGGTACGCGCGGGTCACGATGCGTCTGCGCCCGTGGAACCGCAACTTCTTCGGCACCCACTTCGGCGGCTCGCTGTTCGCGATGACCGACCCGTTCTGGGTGCTGCTGCTGTTCAACCAGCTCAAGGGTCAGCACGTGGTGTGGGACCAGGCCGGTGAGATCGAGTTCGTCGAACCCGGCCGCGGCACGGTCCACGCGGAGTTCCGGCTGACCGACGAGCACGTCGAGCAGGTGCTGGACCAGACCGCGTCCGGTGAGAAGGCCTTGATCTGGTTCGAGACCGATGTGGTCGGGCAGGATGGAACCGTGATCGCACGGGTGAAGAAGCAGGTCTACGCGCGGCGCAAGCGCGACAAGCAGCTCGCGCATGCGTGAGGCGTTCGGAGCGGTCTTCGACGTCGAGCCGGGCTACCTGAACACGGCCTCGATCGGGGTGCCGCCGCGACACGTCGCCGACGCGGTCTCTGCCGCCCAGGAACGGTGGCGGCGCGGTCAGGACACGTCGTCGTCGTTCAACGAGGCGGTCGAGACGTCCCGACAAGCCTTCGGGCAGATCATCGGGGTGCCCGCGGCGTCGGTCGCGTGCGGTGCGACGGTCTCGCAGTTCGTCTCACTCGTGGCCCAGTCGCTGCCCAGCGGCTCCAAGGTCTTCGTCGAACCGGGCGACTTCACCAGCGTCACGCTGCCGTTCGTCGTGGCCGGCCATCAGATCGTGTCCAGAGTGGACGAAGCGGATCTCGTTGCCGTGAGCGTGGTCCAGTCGGCGGACGGCGCGATCGCGGACCTGGAAACCCTGCGAACCTGCGGCAAACCGGTGCTGCTGGACGTCTCGCAGGCCGCCGGGTGGATGCCGTTGTCGTTGGCGTGGGCCGATTTCGTCGTCGGCGTCGCCTACAAGTGGCTGATGTCGCCACGCGGCGCGGCCTGGATGGCCGTGCGGCCGGACCGCATGGACGCCCTCACACCGTTGGCCGCCAACTGGTACAGCACAGGGGAGAACTACGGCACCGAGCTGGTGCTCCGTTCGGACGCGCGGCGGTTCGACCTCTCGCCGACGTGGCACGCGCACGTCGGTGCGGCGGTCGCGCTCCCGTGGGTGGCGTCGCTGGACCTCGAAGCAGTGCGCGCGCACTGCGTGAATCTGACGGATCATCTCCTGACCGGACTGGGGCTCGCCCCCAACGGCTCGGCGATCGTCTCAGTAGACGTTCCCCACGTTTCCGGCGTCGTCTCGTCGGTTCGCGCAGGTCGCACACGGTTCGCGTGTCACCTCTACAACACGATCGAGGACGTGGATCGGGTGCTCAAAGCGCTTGGCTGACCGCCGTCCGTTACCGTGGGTCCTTGTGTCGGAACCACGCCAGTCACCTGAAGAGGTGACCCAGAACCTGCCTCGCTTCCCACCGAGGCCGACCGACACCGCGCCGCTGTATCCGGCCGACGAGCTGATGAAGCTCCAGTCGATCATGGACAACCGCCAGGGGCAGTTGCCTCCGCAGCCTCCGCAGAAGAGGACGTGGATGGGCAAGGCCCTGGCGCTCGTCGGCGTCGCGGTGGTGTCGGGGCTCGTCTGGTGGGTGCTGCAGCCGTCGAACCCGGTGGACCAGCCGGTAGCGCAGCCCCAGAAGACCGCGGGGGAGTTCGAGTTCACCACCGTGCCGGAGCTCCCGGAGCCGGTGAAGGACAGCGACTGCGCTGCCCATGCGTCGGGACAGACGGGGACGTTCCTCAAGACCACGCAGTGCCTCCAGCTGACGCGGGCCTTCTACACGGCCAAGCTGCCGGACGGGCGCACCGTCTACTCGTCGGTGTCCGTGGTGAAGATGAAGAGCACGGCCGACGCGAAGGCGCTGCGCGAGCTGACCCAGAAGGACGGCACCGGCAACATCAAGGACCTGGTGCTGGACAAGGCGATCAGCGTGCCGCCGCTGAGCACGCTGGCCAACGGCGGGTACGCCTCCGAGCAGCGCGACCAGGAGGTCGTGATCGTCGAGTCCGACTCGCCGACCAAGGGCCCGGACGCGCTCGCGCACAACAAGGAGATGAAGAAGGTCTCCAACGACGCGATCAGGCTCGCGTCCTCCTTCGGCAACTAGCCCGACGCCATCAGCCCGACGCGACACCCGGCATCGTGATGGATGCCGGGTTCGTGCCGGCCGTCTTGCGCCACCGCGTCGCCCGCACCGCCGCCGCCGTCAGCGCGTCCAGCGCGGAGGTCCGCAGCACCGACTCGTCCGTGCGTTCCAGAACCCCGCGCCACGCGGCGCACGTGTCCTGCTCGACGGCGATCAGAGCGGCCAGCGCGGACGGCCCGTCCGACACCGGAGCGGGCGGCAGGTAGGCGGCAGCGGGCGGGTTCGGGGTCGCGCCCTTGTCCCGCAGCCACCGCTCGGTCGTGTCCCGCCGGGCCCGGTGCGCGTTCGCACCCTCCGCGACGGCCGCGGCCTGGTTGCCCAGGAACGCCGACACCATGCCGTACGTCCACAACGCCGCCTGCTCGGTGCCGAGTGCGGTCTGAACGGAATCCACGCTCATACGAGCACCTCCCGCAGCGAGGCACAGCCGGCGGCCACGGAACCGACGAGTCCGGCGCGGTAGGCGGGCAGCGTCGCGACGATGGCCGAGGCGTCGCGCACGGCCTCGTCGAGCGCGGTCTTCAGCGCCGCCAACGGGTCCGGCGGCGTGGGCGGGGCCGTGGGGGCGGGCGGTGCCGTCGACGAGAGCGGCGGGCGTTCGCGGTCTACCTCGGCCTGCAGCAGCCTGGCGTGCGTCTCGCGGGCGGTGGAGATCTCCGCGGCACCCGGCACCGTCGTGAGCGTCTTGGCCAGCGCGGCGTCCGCACGGGCCTGGGCCGCGAGCGCCGACAACGGGTCCGGCGGCGGGGGCTTCGGAGGCTCTGTGGTGCACGCAACGGCGAGCGGTGCGGCGGCCACCGCGAGCAGCACACGGCGGCGGCTGACCGATTCGGAGATCACGCGAACCCATATTGCCAGCAGCCGTGCGGCGCGGTGGGAGCCGGGCAAAGGAGATAGTCTGGGTGTCCACGGCCGCCGAAACACCGTCGGCCGGGGTTTTCATGCGTTCGAACTGAAGGAGACACCACGTGTCCAGCCCGCCGCGCGGAGACCTTGCCGCGCAGCTAGCACCCGTTGTGCGGGAAGCGCTCGAAGCGATCGGCTTCGACCTCGACGCACTCGACGTGAATCAGGCTGGGCGCCGCCGTCTGGTCAAGGTCGTCGTGGACGGCGAGGACGGCATCGGGCTCGACGAGGTCGCCGAGGCGAGCCGGGTGGTCTCCGCCGCGCTCGACGAGCACGACCACATCATCAACGGGCCGTACACCCTCGAGGTCACCTCGCCGGGTGTCGACCGCCCGCTCACCCGTCCGCGCCACTGGAAGCGCGCGCACCTGCGTCTCGTGAAGATCAAGCAGCCGGAACAGGCCGAGTGGTTCGGCCGGGTCGGCGAGTGCGACGAGACCGGTGTCGAGCTGCTGCACAAGGACGAGCTGCGACGCGTGGAGTACCGCCACATCGAACGCGCGGTCATGGAGATCGAGTTCAAGCAGCCGCCGGTCGAGGAACTGGCTCGGCTCACTCGGAAAGCACCGAAGGAGGAGCCGAGGTGAACGTCGACATCGCCGCCCTGAGGGCGATCGAACGTGAAAAGGACATCCCCTTCGAGACGGTCCTGGAGGCGATCGAGTCAGCACTGCTGACCGCCTACAAGCACACCGAAGGGCATGCCACGCATTCGAAGGTGGAGATCGACCGCAAGACCGGTGTCGTGCGCGTGATCGCGCAGGACCTGGGCCCGGACGGCGCGGTCCGGGAGGAGTGGGACGACACTCCGGAAGGCTTCGGCCGCATCGCGGCCACGACGGCGCGGCAGGTCATCCTGCAGCGCCTGCGCGATGCCGAGCACGAGCGCACGTTCGGTGAGTTCGCCGCCAAGGAGGGCGAGATCATCGCGGGTGTCGTCCAGCGCGACGCGCGTGCGAACGCCCGCGGCATGGTGGTCGTGCAGGTCGGCGACACCGAGGGAGTGCTGCCGCCGGCCGAGCAGGTGCCGGGCGAGCAGTACAACCACGGCGAGCGGATCAAGTGCTACGTCGTGAGCGTGTCCCGCGGCGCGCGCGGACCGCAGATCGCTCTCTCGCGCACGCACCCGAACCTCGTGCGGCGGCTGTTCGCCCTCGAGGTCCCGGAGATCGCGGACGGCACCGTGGAGATCCCCGCGGTGGCACGTGAGGCAGGTCACCGTTCGAAGATCGCGGTCAAGTCGACGGTCTCCGGCGTGAACCCCAAGGGTGCCTGCATCGGCCCGATGGGTGCCCGTGTGCGCAACGTGATGCACGAGCTCGGTGGCGAGAAGATCGACATCATCGACTACTCGGACGACCCCGCCACTTTCGTCGGGAATGCTTTGTCCCCGGCCAAGGTTGTGTCCGTCCGGGTGCTCGACGAGCGCGCCAAGACGGCGCGCGTCGTGGTGCCGGACTTCCAGCTGTCGCTGGCGATCGGCAAGGAGGGGCAGAACGCCCGCCTGGCCGCCCGCCTGACCGGTTGGCGCATCGACATCCGCAGCGACGCGGAGGCTCCGGCCGCCGGAGCCGTCACATCCAGTTCGGCTGAATGAGCTCCAGGGGATAGACTCATCAACGGTTCAACGTCGGGTTCGGTCACCCAACACATCGGCCCTGTTCGTACGTGCATTGGATGCCGCACCAGGACGTTGCCCTCTGAGCTGCTGCGTGTGGTCGCGGTGGACGGTTCGGTGGTTCCGGACCTCCGCCGGCGGCTTCCTGGTCGGGGTGCTTGGTTGCATTTCGATCTCGAATGTCTCCGCAACGCCGAGCGGCGACGGGCGTTCCCACGGGCCCTCCGGGTCCAGGGAGCACTCGACGTCGCTTTGTTGCGCGAGCACCTGGAGCAGCAAGGGAACTCGACTTCGGGACAGCCCCGCGGTCAGCAGGAAACAAGGAAGCAGGTCGACCCGTCATGAGTCAGCCGTGAAGCTGAAGACATGAACGCGCGACGTTAAGACGAGGTCGATGGGACTTGCCCGCCGGCCTCACAACAGAGGAGAGCAGTGGCAGGCAAGGCCCGCGTGCACGAGCTCGCGAAAGAGCTCGGTGTTACGAGCAAGGAAGTTCTGAACAAGCTCGCCGAACAGGGCGAGTACGTGAAGTCCGCGTCTTCGACCGTCGAGGCCCCCGTGGCCCGGCGGCTTCGTGACGCCTACGAAGCCAAGTCCTCGAAGTCGTCGGCTCCCAAGCCGTCCGCTCCGCGGCCCAAGGCACCCGCACCCGCTGCTGCCGCAGCGCCCGCCGCACCGGCGGAGTCCAAGCCGGCAGCGTCCGACACCCAGTCCGCGGCGAAGGCCATGCCCGGCCCGAAGCCCGCGGCCCCGCGCCCTCCGGCGCCCAAGCCCGCTCCGGCAGCTCCTGCCGCGCAGGCTCCGGCTCCCGCGGCGCCCGCACCCGAGCAGCCCCAGGCTCCGGCCGCCGCCGCACCGGCACCCGCCGCGTCGGCTCCGGCCGCTCCCAAGGCTGCCCCGGCTCCCGGCTCCAAGCCGGGTGGCGGTCCGCGTCCGGGCCCGCGCCCGGCTCCGCAGCAGCAGCCCGAACCCCAGCAGCCGCAGGCTCCGGCCGCGTCCGCTGGTTCTCAGCAGCCCCCGTCCGTGGTTCCGCCGCGCACGCAGGCTCCCAAGCCTGCCGGCCCGCGCGCCCCGCGTCCGGGCAACAACCCGTTCGGTGTCGGTGGCGGCAACGCTCCCGGCCCGCGTCCTGGGCCTCGTCCCGGCCCGCGTCAGGATCAGGGCGAGCGCCCCTCCGGCCCGAAGCCCGGCGACCCGCGTCCGGCCAACCCCCGTCCGAGCGGTGCGCCCGGTCAGGGTGGCCAGCGTCCGGCTGCCGCCCAGGGTGGCGGCCGTTCCGGCCCCGGCCAGGGTGGTCCTCGTCCCGGTGGTCCCGGTCAGGGCGGTCCTCGCCCGAACCCGGGCAACATGCCCCCGCGGCCGAACCCCGGCATGATGCCCGGCAACCGTCCGGCCGGTAACCGTCCTGGCCCTGGTGGCGGCGGTGGCCGTCCCGGTGGTGGCGGCGGTGGCGGCGGTCGTCCCGGTGGGGGCGGCGGCGGCGGTGGCGGCGGCTTCCGTGGTGGAGGCGGCGGCGCAGGCGGCGGTGGCGGTGGCTTCCGTCCCGGTGGCGGCGGTGGCGGTGGCGGTGGCTTCCGTCCCGGTGGCGGCGGTGGCGGTGGCGGTGGCTTCCGTCCCGGCGGTGGCGGCGGCGCAGGCGGCGGTGCCCCTGCCGGTGGTGGCGGCGGTTTCCGCGGTCGTCCCGGTGGTGGCGGCGGCGCAGGTCGCGGCGGTACCGCTGGTGCCTTCGGTCGTCCGGGTGGTCCGGCGCGTCGTGGACGCAAGTCCAAGCGGCAGAAGCGCCAGGAGTACATGGACAACATGCAGGCGCCTTCGGTCGGTGGCGTCCGCCTGCCCAAGGGGCAGGGCGAGACGATCCGCCTGCCGCGCGGTGCCTCGCTGACCGACTTCGCCGACAAGATCAACGCCAACCCGGCGTCGCTCGTGCAGGTGCTGTTCCACCTGGGCGAGATGGTCACGGCGACCCAGTCGGTGTCCGACGAGATCCTGGAGCTGCTCGGCTCCGAGATGAACTACGTCGTGCAGGTCGTGTCCCCCGAGGAGGAGGACCGCGAGCTGCTCGAGACGTTCGACATCACCTACGGCGAGGACGCCGGCGACGAGGAGGACCTGCAGGTACGCCCGCCGGTCGTCACCGTCATGGGTCACGTCGACCACGGTAAGACCCGACTGCTCGACACCATCCGCAAGGCGAAGGTGCACGAGGGTGAAGCCGGTGGCATCACCCAGCACATCGGCGCCTACCAGGTGGAGACCGAGCTCGAGGGCAACCCGCGTCTCATCACCTTCATCGACACCCCCGGTCACGAGGCGTTCACCGCCATGCGTGCCCGTGGTGCGAACGCGACCGACATCGCGGTCATCGTCGTCGCCGCTGACGACGGCGTGATGCCGCAGACGGTCGAGGCGATCAACCACGCGCAGGCCGCTCAGGCGCCGATCGTGGTCGCGGTCAACAAGATCGACAAGGAAGGCGCCAACCCGGCCAAGATCCGTCAGCAGCTGACGGAGTACGGCCTGGTCGCCGAGGAGTACGGCGGCGACACGATGTTCGTCGACATCTCCGCGAAGCAGGGCATCAACATCGACAGCCTCCTCGAGGCCATCCTGTTGACCGCCGACGCGTCGCTGGACCTCCGGGCCAACCCGGACATGGAGGCCCAGGGTGTCGCGATCGAGGCGCACCTCGACCGCGGTCGCGGTCCTGTCGCCACGGTGCTGGTCCAGCGAGGCACGCTCCGCGTCGGCGACTCGATCGTCGCGGGCGATGCCTACGGCCGCGTCCGCCGCATGGTGGACGAGCACGGCGACGACGTCCACGACGCGACCCCGTCGCGTCCGGTGCAGGTCATCGGCCTCACGTCGGTGCCGCGCGCTGGTGACTCGTTCCTCGTCGTCGACGAGGACCGCGTCGCGAGGCAGATCGCCGAGCGTCGTCAGGCCCGCACTCGCAACGCTGCCAACGCCGCGAAGCGCAAGCGCGTCAGCCTGGAAGACCTGGATGCCGCACTCAAGGAAACCAGCGCTCTCACCTTGATCATCAAGGGTGACAACTCGGGTACCGTCGAGGCCCTCGAGGACGCGCTCATGAAGATCGAGGTCGGCGACGACGTCGAGCTCCGTGTGGTCCACCGCGGTGTCGGTGGCATCACCGAAGGCGACATCAACCTCGCCGTGGCCAGCTCCGCCATCGTCCTGGGCTTCAACGTCCGGGCCGAGGGCAAGGCGACCGAGCTCGCGAACCGCGAGGGCATCGACGTTCGCTACTACACGGTCATCTACCAGGCGATCGACGAGATCGAGGCGGCCCTCAAGGGTCTCCTCAAGCCGGAGTTCGAAGAGGTCCAGCTCGGCCGCGCCGAGATCCGCGACGTCTTCAAGTCCTCCAAGGTCGGCACGATCGCGGGTTGCATGGTCCTGTCGGGCGAGATCCGCCGCAACGCCAGGGCGCGTCTGCTCCGTGACGGCAAGGTGATCGCGGAGAACCTCCCGATCAGCTCGCTCAAGCGGTTCAAGGACGACGCCACCGAGGTCCGTGAAGGTTTCGAGTGTGGTCTCACGCTCGGCAACTACAGCGACCTCAAGCTCGAGGACATCATCGAGACCTACGAGATGCGCGAGAAGCCGCGCGCCTGAGCGGTCTAGATGGGGTGCGGAGCCATTTATCCGGTGGCTCCGCACCCTTTTCTTCTGGAGGATCTTTCCCATGTACGTGGGGGCTCTGGAACTGGACGTGCTCTTGGGCGACGTCCACTCGTTGAAGGAGAAGCGCTCGGTGGTCCGGCCCGTCGTGGCCGAGCTGCGTCGTCGCTTCGAAGTTGCAGCTTCCGAAGCAGGTCATCAGGATCTGCATCGGCGCGCCTTGATCGGCGTCGCCGTGGTCGCGGGCGACGCATCGCATGTCAGGGAGGTCCTGGCCGGCTGTGAAAGGCTGGTCGCCGGACGTCCCGAACTGGAACTGCTCTCCGCCCGGACTCGTCTCGTCGGGCCGGAGGACGACTAGGAAGGGGAGGCTCGTGGCCGACACGGCACGTGCCCGCAAGCTCGCCAAGCGGATCTCGCAGATCGTGGCTTCGGCTCTTGAGCACGAGGTCAAAGATCCTCGTCTGGCTCGGGTCACGATCACGGACACCAAGGTGACCGGAGATCTGCACGATGCGACCGTTTACTACACCGTTCTGGGTGAGCGGCTGGATTCCGAGCCCGACTACACCGGGGCGGCTGCCGCCCTGGAGAAGGCCAAGGGCGTGCTGCGCTCGATGGTCGGGCAGCAGACCGGGGTTCGGTTCACGCCGACGCTGACTTTCATGACCGACACCGTGCCGGACACGGCTCGGAAGATGGACGAGCTGCTGGCTCAGGCTCAGGCCGCTGATGCCGAGGTGGCTCGGCTGGCGGTTGGGGCTTCTCCCGCTGGGGAGGCTGATCCTTACAAGGCGCCTCGTGAGGATGATGACTCGGACGAGGACTGATCTCGTCCGAGATTTCTGTCGGACCTGCTGAGTACGTTGAGATGTAGGGGTTCCCAGATCGGGGGGACCCCTGCGTCAGCGTGCGCGTGGGGTGCATGGGTGGTCGTTTTGCGTTGAGCGAGTCACGTTGCGTGCGATCCGCGACCGGGTGGGTGAGCACTCGTCTCGCCTGGACGTGTGAGTCCTTGCCGAAGATCGTGCCCTCACATGCCGGGAGAACGTGATCGCTGCTGGGATGTCGTGCCCATCTTCGGCGTCGCGCCTCCTCGGCTGATGAGTGGTGAGTCAGCCGTCTTCGCCATCGGCGTTGTGGGGTGTTGCCGTGGGTTATTGGATGGAAACTGTCTTGTCTGAGGGTGCCCTACAGCACATTGAGACGGTTAGCAGCTAACGTCTCCCTGTGGCAGACGACCTGAGCACCACCATTGCCGAGGCCGCGCGGTTACTTGCCGGCGCCCGTGATGTGACCCTTCTCAGTCACATCAACCCCGACGCGGACACGCTCGGGAGTGCCTTGGCGGTGGGGCTCGCGCTGCATCGGCGCGGGGTTGTGGTGCGTGTGGCGTTCGGTGAGCCTGAGGCCGTGCCCGAGTCGTTGAAGGCTTTGGACACGGCTGGGTTGTTGGTGCACCGGGATGAGGTGCCTGCTGCGCCCGAGTTGCTCGTCGTGATGGACACCGGGAGCTTGCAGCGGCTTGGGCCGTTGGGTGGGCGCGTTGCTACGTGTACGGGGCCTGTCATCGTCATCGACCACCACGTTTCGAACACGCGGTACGGGACGTTGCACTGCATCGACGAGCACGCTGAGGCGACGGCGCTGATCGCGTTGAAGTTGCTCGACGAGATGGACGCGGTTGTCGACGAGCCGATTGCGCGGTGCATTTACGCCGGGCTTGTCACGGATACCGGGGGCTTTCGCAAGGCTGGGCCCGCGGCGCATGAGACTGCCGCTCGGTTGTTGCAGACCGGGGTGGATGCGTACAGCGTTACGCGGCCGTTGATGGACGCGCATCCGTTCGCGTACTTGGGGATGTTGTCGCGGGTGTTGGCTCGGGCGGAGCTGGATCAGCAGGCCGCCGGCGGGTTGGGGCTCGTGCATGCCGTGGTCGGGATGGATGACGCGCGGGATGTTCGCAGTGAGGAGGTGGAGAGCGTGATCGATGTCGTGCGCTCTGCTTCCGAGGCTGAGGTCGCGGCTGTGTTGAAGGAGTTGCGGCCGGGGTTCTGGTCCGTGTCGTTGCGGGCCGTTGGCCGGGTGGACGTTCGTGAGGTCGCGCAGGTGCTTGGCGGGGGTGGGCATCGGCTGGCGGCCGGGTTCACGTTCGACGGGGCCGCGGACCAGGTGGTCGCCGCGCTGAAGGGCGCGTTGGAGCGGGTGGAGTCATGACACGGACTGGAAGCCCGCGGCTGTTGCGGGAGATCAACGACCGGGCGGCCATCGAGACGCTGTTGCGCAGTGGGGCGATGACGCGCGCTGAGCTGGAGGAGGTCATCGGCCTCTCCAAGCCCGCGACCGCCCAGTTGCTGGCGCGGCTCGAAGAGGACGGCATGGTCGTCCGCACTGGGTTGCGTGGTGGTGGGCGTGGGCCGCGCGCGCAGATGTGGGCCGTCAACGGTGGTGTGGGTCATGTGGCGGCGGTGGCATTGACGCCGGACCTGATCGACGTGGTCATCGCGGACATCACGGGGTCGCTGCTGGCCGAGCACAGCGCGCCGATGCCGAAGTCCGAGACGCTTTCCGCCTTCCGCGAGACGGTGCAGAAGGCGGCCGCTCTGGCCGGTCTGCGGCTGGACGCTTTGTCGCACGTCGTCGTCGGCACGCCTGGCGCTGTCGACCCGGCCACGGGATGTCTGGGGTTCGCCCCGCACCTGCCGGGTCTGGTGGAAGTCGACCTGCCCGCCACGTTGCGCTCGCAGCTGGGTACGTCGGTCTCGATCGAGAACGACATCAACCTGGCGGCCTTGGAGGAGATGAGCTCCGGAAAGGCCGTGGGCGTCCGCAACTTCGTGCTCTTCTGGCCGGCTGACGAAATAGGGTCGGCCGTCGTCGTCAACGGCGAGCTGCTGCGCGGCGTCACGGGCGGTGCGGGCGAGATCGACTCGATGCAGATCCCCGGCGGCCGCTACGGCGACCAGGTGGACAGTGACGCCATCGTGGAACTGGCTGCGTCGCACGGCATCACGGCCGATTCCGGTCTGGAGGCCGTCGCCCATGCCTTGACCGCGGGCACCGAAGGCCGCGCGTTCTTGTCGGACCTCGCTCGTAGGATCGCTTTGGGCCTGGCGAACGTCGTGTGCGTGCTGGACCCGGAACTGGTGCTGCTGTCGGGTGGCGTCGCCCAAGCGGGCGGCGAGACGCTGTGCGACCTGGTGTCGACGGAACTGCTGAAGCTGGTGGTCCCGCGCACCCC
>JAVXWK010000816.1:0-3149 GCA_032230575.1 Pseudonocardiales bacterium
TCCCAAGGTCGCGTCGATGAAGATCTTCCAGCGCACGCCGCCGTGGATCATGCCCAAGGCCGACCGCGCGATCAACGGCTGGGAGCAGAAGCTGTTCCGCGCCTTGCCCTTCACCCAACGGCTCTACCGCAACTTCGTCTACTGGGTACGCGAGTCGTCTGCGCTGGGGTTCGCGATCAACCCTCGTATCATGCAGTTCGCGCAGGGAATCGCGTTGCGGCACATGAAGAAGCAGGTGCCGGATCCCGCGCTGCGCAAGAAGCTGAAGCCCGACTACACGATGGGCTGCAAGCGCGTGCTGATCTCCAACGACTTCTACCCGGCTCTGGGATACCCGAGCGTGGACCTGGTGACGGACAAGATCTCCGAGGTGCGCGAGAACTCCGTTGTGGACAGTGCGGGCGTCGAGCACGAGGTCGACGTCATCATCTACGGCACCGGTTTCCACGTCACCGACTCGTTCGACTACCTGGACGTCCAGGGCAAGGGCGGCGTCGACCTCGCGAAGCAGTGGCGCGAGGAGGGCATCGAGACCTACTACGGCATCACGGTCTCGGGATACCCCAACCTGTTCTTCCTGCTGGGCCCCAACACCGGGCTCGGGCACAACTCGGTCGTGTTCATGATCGAGTCGCAGATCCGGTACATCTCGCAGTGCCTCCGGCTCCTCGACGAACACCGCGCAGCGGAGCTGGACGTGCGAGTGGAGGCCCAGCAGGAGTTCAACCGCGAGATCCAGGGCAAGCTGCGCAAAGGCGTCTGGACCCAGGGCGGCTGCAAGAGCTGGTACCTCGACGCGCAGGGCGTGAACCGCACCGTGTGGCCGGGGTTCACCTGGCGGTACTGGATGCGGACCAAGCGCGTGCGCGCCGAGGACTACGTGCTGACTACGGCTTCACGATGACCTTGAGGGCGGTCCGCTCGTCCATCGCCTGGTAGCCCAGGGCGACGTCGTCGAGCGAGACCGTCTTGTCGAACACCGGACCGGGGTCGATCCGCCCGGCGAGCACGTCGGCCAGCAGCTCCGGCAGGTACCCGCGCACGGGCGCGATGCCGCCACCGATGTTGATGTTGCGCCCGAACAGCTTGCCCAGCGGCAGCCCCGGCATCTCGTGCGGCACACCGACATAGCCGATCTTGCCGCCGTCGCGCACGATGCCCATCGCGGTCTCCCACGACTGCTCGGTGCCGACGCACTCCAGCACGCTCGACGCGCCGAGCCCGCCGGTCATCTCCTTGATCCGCTCGACCGCGGCCTCACCGCGTTCGGCGACCTGGTCCGTCGCGCCGAAGAGCTTCGCGATCTTCGCGCGGTCCTCGTGGCGTCCCATCGCGATGATCCGCTCGGCACCGAGCCGCTTGGCCGCGAGCACACCGCACAGGCCGACCGCGCCGTCACCCACGACCGCGACCGTGCTGCCAGGACCCACGCCCGCACCCACGGCCGCGTGGTGGCCGGTGCCCATGACGTCGCTCAGGCTCAGGAACGCGGGGAGCAGGTCCGGTGACGCGTCGGCGGGCACCCGGACGAGCGTTCCGTCGGCGAGCGGCACGCGCACGGCCTCACCCTGGCCGCCGTCGCTGCCCTTGGCGCCCCAGAAGCCACCCGACCGGCACGACGTCTGCAGCCCGGCCACGCAGTACGCGCAGGTGCCGTCACTCCACACGAACGGCGCGATGACCCGGTCGCCGACGTTGACGGTCTTCACCTCACCGCCGACCTCCTCGACGATGCCGAGGAACTCGTGCCCGATCCGCTGCCCGCCCTCGCGCTTGGCGACTCCGCGGTAGGCCCACAGGTCGCTGCCGCAGATGCACGCGAGCTCGACCCGGACGACGACGTCGGTCGCGTCCTTGATCGACGCGTCCGGCACCTCCTCGACTCGGATGTCACGGGTGCCGTAGATCGTCGTAGCCCGCACCGGGCGCCTCCTTGGTCTCGTTTCTCAACCGTTACATGGTCCTCCTGACCGGGCTGTTCCGCCGAATCGAGACGCTGTGGAATTGCTTACGCGCATACGATCGGACGTGTGCTGATCAACGTCGTGCGTGGTGTCCGTTATGCGACTGCTTCCCGGTTCGAGGCGCCTGCTCCGGTCACGTGGGACGGCGTGCGCGGCTCGCAACGCGGTCCCGCCTGCCCACAGCCGCCGTCCTCGCTCATCGGGGTGGTGGGCAACTCGGTCGAGGGCCTGACGTTCGACGAGCACTGCCAGGTGCTCTCCGTCACCGCCCCTGCCGACGCCGCCGGCCTGCCCGTGATGGTCTGGTTCCACGGCGGCGCCTACGTGACCGGCAGCGGCGAGTCGGCCAAGTACGACGCCACGCTGCTGGCCGCGGAAGGTGTCGTGGTCGTCAGCGTGAGCTACCGGCTCGGCATCTTCGGCTACCTGCGCGACAACCTGGGCCTGCAGGACCAGGTCGTCGCGCTGCGCTGGGTGCGCGACAACATCGCGGCGTTCGGTGGCGACCCGTCGAACGTGACGGCGTTCGGGCAGTCGGCGGGCGCGGACTCGGTCTACGCCCTCATGCTCGCCTCCGACGAGCCCCTGTTCCACCGCGCGATCATGCAGAGCGCGCCGTTGGGAGCCCGCGGCCCGGAACGCGCCGAGATGACCGCGGCGCTGCGTTCGTTCATCTCCGTCGACGCCTCGACGCCCGTGCGGGACGTGCTGGCCGTGCAGCAGGAAGTCCCGGCGATGGTGGCGCGGTTCGCCCCGGCCGGCGGCATGCCGTTCGGCCCGGTGCTGGACGACGCCGACCTCGCTTCAGCGGCTTCGCGTGTCGAGCTGCTCATCGGGCACACGGCGGACGACGGCAGCCCGTACGTCGCGGACAACCCGGAGATCTGGGAGACCGTGACCGAGCTGGTGTTCGCCGGTCCTTCCCGCCGGCTCGCCGAGGACTGGGCCGCGGCGGGTGGCGCGGCGGCCACCTACAACTTCAGGTTCAGGCCCGAGGGCGCGCCGCTGGGTGCGTGCCACTGCATGGAGCTGCCGTTCCTGTTCGACCCGGCCGGGTGGACGGGCGCGGGCATGCTGGCGGGCCAGGAACCGGATGCCGACGTGGCCAAGACCGTGCGTCAGGTGTGGACCGACTTCGCGCGAAACGGGGTGGACGCGCTCCCGTCGCGCTCGCTTGAATTCGGC
>JAVXWK010000817.1:0-16459 GCA_032230575.1 Pseudonocardiales bacterium
CAGTTGAGCCCGCACACCGTCGGGCAGAGAAGCAGTCACCTCGAACCCGCGCATCCGCAGTGTTCGCGACACCACCTCGGCCACGTCGACGTCGTCCAACGCCAGCGCCGCCGTGCCCGAGTCGAACCGGGTGACCTCGATCAGGTCGTTGACCAGCCGAGTCAGGTTCGACGTCTCCCGGTTCACCAGCCGCGCGGCCTGACCAGCCACACCGGGCAAAGAGGCAGTCTCAGCGTCCAGAACATCGGTCACCGCGGTCATCGCGGCCAGCGGCGTGCGCAGCTCGTGCGACACATCAGCCACGAACCGCCGCGCATCGGCCTCCATCCGCCGCAGCTCACCGACGTGGTGCTCCAAAGAAGAAGCCGTGGTGTTGAACGTCGTCGCCACGGCAGCCAGTTCGTCCCGCCCGCGCACCGGCACCCGAGCGGCAAGATCGCCCTGACCGAGCCTGAAAGCCGCCATCCGCAGCTCACGGACGGGCCGCAAAACCCCGCGAGCCGCGAAGAATCCCATCCCCAGAGCCAGAAGCAGCCCCGCGCCGCCGATCAGCCACGCGTTCAGAGCAAGCTCGTCCACGACCTCGATCTCCGAGGTGAACGGCCGCAGCACCCACACCTCGATCCCGGAGGCGCCGCCGCCGGAGATCCGCATCTGCATGCCCACGACGAGCCACACCCCGCCCTGGTACGGCACGCGCTGCCAGCCCACCTGTCCGGACGACACCAGCGACCGCAGCTCAGGCGTGATGACCGAAGGGTCCATCGAGCCCGCGGACACGCCCTGCGCCTGAACGAGAGCGTTCCCCTCACGGCCGGACACCTTGCCGGCGATCCGCTCCAGCGAAGCGGCATCAGGCACACGAGCCGGCAACGGGTACAGCTGCTCGACCCGGTTGGTCGTCTCGATCACGGCGTTGTCCTGGGCCCGTTGCACGATCGCGTCGCGCGCCCGCACGTACCCGGCACCCGACACCGCCACGGCGGTCACGATGCTCAGGAACGCGAAGGCGAGCAGCAGCCGGAGACGCAGCGTCACAGCGGTCCGAAGCGGTAGCCGAAGCCCCGCACGGTCTGGATGTACACCGGAGCGGCCGGGTCGTTCTCGATCTTCGACCGCAGCCGCTGCACGCACGCGTCGACCAGCCGCGAGTCGCCGAGGTAACCCTGGTCCCACACGGACTCCAGCAACTGCTGCCGCGACATCACCCGGCCGGGCGACGACGAGAGCTCCAACAGCAGCCGCAGTTCGGTCGGCGCCAACGACACCGGACGGCTGAGCCGGGTCACCACGAGTCCGTCGCGGTCGATCGTCAGGTCCCCGTAGCGCTCGGCCACGACCTCAGGCGCTGAGACGGACGACCGCCGCAGGACAGCCCGAATGCGAGCCTCCAACACGCGCGCCTGAGCGGGCTTGGCCACGTAGTCGTCAGCACCGGCCTCGAGACCGGCCACCACGTCGATGTCGTCGTTGCGCGCGGTCAGCATGATGATCGGGAGATCACCGGAAGCCCGGATCCGCCGGCACACCTCGAACCCGTCCACACCCGGCAGCATCAGGTCCAGCACGACGACGTCCGGCGCGACGCTCATCAGCAGTTCGAGGCCCTCCTCGCCCGTGCGCACCGCGTCCACGGTGTGTCCCTGGTAGGTCAGGGCGAGCGACAGTCCCTCGCGGACCGCCTCGTCGTCCTCGATCAGCAGTACGCGCGGCATGACCTCCAGCCTTCCCGACAGGTCTCATGAGGACGTTCTTGCCACGTCATCGTTGCGTAACGACCGCCCGTGCGCAGTTGTTGCACAGCCATCACTCAGCACGGACACAGATTCGAAAGCCTCGGTGACATGCGAAAAGTGTTGCTGACGACCAGCGTCGTGCTGGCCGCGATGATCGCCACCGGCGCGCCTGCCCTGGCCATTCGCGGCGGTGTCGAGGCACCGGCGCCCTATCCGTTCTCCGGGTCGCTGCAACGGCCCGACTCACCGCGCGAGGACGGCCACACCTGCGGCGTCACACTGATCGCCCCGAGCTGGGCGGTCACGGCGGGCCACTGCACCAAGAACAACCCCACCGGAGCGCAGGTCGGGCGGCCGAAGAACTGGACGGTCCGGCTCGGCACCACGGACGCGGGCAGCGGCGGCGAGGTGATCGCGGTCGAGCGGTTCGTCACGTACTCGAACTTCCCGGTCTCGGAAGGCGACATCGGCCTGCTGAAGCTGAAGAAGCCCGCGAAGACCAAGCCCGTCGCGCTGCCGGACGCGCGGCCCGCAGACGGCACGAAGACCCGGATTCTCGGCTGGGGCATGACGTGCGACAAGCGTCAGCCTGAGTGCTATCCGAAGAAGCTGCGCGAGGCCGACACCGTGATCCAGCCCGCCGCGCAGTGCGTGCTCAGCGGGATCAAGGAAGAGCGCGAGATCTGCATCGGCGCGACGGACGGCAGTGTCGCCGCCACGAACATGGACTCCGGCGGCCCCGGACTCGTCCGCGACGGCGACCGCTGGGTCATCGCCGGCGTCGTCAGCGGCAGCAACGGTGACGACCAGCCCGTCCTCTACACGGACATCAACCACTTCAAGGGCTGGATCAACGACGTCGTCACCGGCAAGGTCGACCCGCCGGACACCCCGGTGCCGAACCTCGAAGGCGCCGCGTCGCTCGCCGGTGTCTGCTCGGCGTCCGTGGTGAAGACCGACAGCACTCGGCCGAGCGATCCGGCGTTGCTGCTCACCAACGGCCACTGCGTCCCGGAACGCCCCGCGCCCGGCCAGACGCTGAAGGACGTCGCCATCGAGGTTCCGGTGACCATCGGCGACCGTCAGGGCTACATCCAGGCGAAGGCCAAGACGACGACGTTGGTGTACGCGACCATGTCCGGCACCGACACCGCGCTCTACCGCCTCGACCAGACCTACGCCCAGCTGCACGCGAAGGGCGTGAAGATCTTCAAGCTGGCTGACCGAAGTGCCAAGCCGGGTGAACGCGTCGACGTCATCTCGTCGGGCAACGGCGACCGCTTCAAGTGCACGATCGAGACCGTCGTCCCGCACCTGCGCGAAGAGGGCTACACGCAGGACAACGTCTACCGCTACGACCCGGAGTGCAAGCCTTCGCACGGCGGTTCGGGTTCACCGATCGTGCTGCGTGACGGCATCACGGTCGTCGGCGTGCACAGCACCGGCAACGACAGTGGTGAGCAGTGCACGGCCAACAACCCCTGCGAGGTCGCAGCGGACGGCACGGTGACGGTGCACCAGGGCGCCCGCTACGGCCAGCAGATCACGCACCTAGCCGCTTGCGCACGGACGCAGAAGTTTGGTCGACCACAACAACAAGAAGCAGCACAACGAGGATGTGCGTGACCATCTCGTCGAACCGGAACAGCCTGATCGACTGGTTGATCAGGAAGCCGATCCCGCCCGCGCCGACCAGGCCGAGCACGAGCGACGACCGCACGTTCACGTCCAGCCGGTAGAGCAGAAGTCCCGCCAGCGAAGGCAGCACGGTCGGGAGCACCGCGTGCAGCGCGATCTGCGGGCCGGACGCACCGGTCACCCGCAACGCATCGCGCGGTCCCGCACACGCACCTGCTGCCCAGCGTCGCCGGCCTCCCGGCCCTGCTGGCTTGAGGCATCTGCAAGTACTACCAACTTGTAGTCGGTGGTACTTGCAGACGCCTAATCCAGGGCCGCGGTGTGGCGGAGCTGCTCCGGGCTCGGGTCGGTCGCCAGCACGGTCAACGCCGCGGCGAACTGGTCGAAGCGCCTGTCGAACTCGGCCAGTTCGCGGGACGGCTCGGCGACCAGCGCGGCCCGGCCGGCCTTGGGGATCGCGGTGGACAGAGCGATCCTCAACGGCTGAGACCGGCGCAGCGCGGTCAGCAGCGTCCACAGCCGTTGCTCGACCAGGGCCACCTGGACGGGATCACCGCTGACCCGCAGGAAGTCGGAACGCACGGCCGTCGCGCGGCGGCGTTGCGACGGGCAGTCGAAGTCGTCCGACCGGACCACCTGGTCCTCCGGTGCCGAGCGGGCCAGCGACTCCTCCGACCGGAACCGCCGCACTGGCACGGTCCCGGCCGGGTTCCACATCCACCAGAACGTCATCCGACCAGGTCGTCCGCGTCGACGATCTTGTACGCGTAGCCCTGCTCGGCCAGGAACCGCTGCCGGTGCGCCGCGTAGTCGGTGTCGAGGGTGTCGCGCGAGACGACCGAGTAGAAGTGCGCCTGCCGCCCGTCGCCCTTGGGTCGCAGGATCCGGCCGAGGCGCTGGGCCTCCTCCTGCCGCGAGCCGAACGTGCCGGACACCTGGATGGCGACCGAGGCCTCCGGCAGGTCGATGGAGAAGTTCGCGACCTTCGACACCACGAGCGTCCGCAGTTCGCCGCGGCGGAACTTGTCGAACAGCTCCTCGCGCTCCTTGTTCCTCGTCGATCCCTTGATCACCGGCGCCCCCAGTTCCTCGCCAAGCTCGTCGAGCTGGTCCAGATAAGCACCGATCACCAGAGCCGGCTCGTCGGGATGCCGCTCGAGCACCCTGCGGACCACCGGGATCTTCGTCCGGGCCGTCGAGCACAGCTTGTAGCGCTCCTCGGGCTCGGCCGTCGCGTACTGCATCCGCTCGTTGTCCGTCAGCGTCACGCGGACCTCGGTGCACTCGGCCGGAGCGATCCAGCCCTGCGCCTCGATGTCGCGCCACGGCACGTCGTACCGCTTCGGCCCGATCAACGAGAAGACGTCGCCCTCCTGCCCGTCCTCGCGCACCAACGTCGCGGTCAAGCCAAGGCGACGACGACTTTGCAGGTCCGCGGTCATCCGGAACACCGGCGCCGGCAGCAGGTGGACCTCGTCGTAGACGATCAGGCCCCAGTCGCGCGAGTCGAACAGCTCCAGGTGCTTGTACTCGCCCTTCGACTTGCGGGTGATCACCTGGTAGGTCGCGATCGTGACCGGCCGGATCTCCTTGCGCTCACCGGAGTACTCGCCGATCTCCTCCTCGGTGAGCGACGTGCGCGCGATCAGCTCCCGCTTCCACTGCCGCCCCGCCACGGTGTTCGTGACCAGGATCAACGTGGTCGCCTGCGCCTCGGCCATCGCCGCCGCGCCCACGAGCGTCTTGCCCGCGCCGCACGGCAGTACGACGACACCGGAGCCACCGGCCCAGAACGCCTGTGCCGCGAGCCGCTGGTAGTCGCGCAGCTTCCAGTCGGTCTCGTCCAGCTCGATCGCGTGCGCCTCGCCGTCGACGTACCCGGCGTGGTCCTCCGCGGGCCACCCGACCTTGAGCAGCAGCTGCTTGAGCCGCCCGCGCTCGCTCGGGTGCACGATGACGGTGTCGTCGTCGATCCGTGCCCCGAACATCGGCGCGATCTTCTTGTTGCGCAGCACCTCTTCGAGCACCGCGCGGTCGTTGGAGTGCAGCACGAGACCGTGCGCCGGGCTGTTCGTCAGCACCAGCCGCCCGAACCGGCTCATGGTGTCGACCACGTCCACCAGCAACGGCTGCGGCACCGGGTAGCGGCTGAACCGCACCAGCGCGTCGACCACCTGCTCGGCGTCGTGGCCTGCCGCGCGGGCGTTCCACAACGCCAGCGGCGTCACGCGATAGGTGTGCACGTGCTCGGGTGCGCGCTCCAGCTCGGCGAACGGCGCGATGGACGTGCGCGCGTCGTCGGCGAGCGGGTGGTCGACCTCGAGCAGCAGCGTCTTGTCCGACTGGACGATCAGGGGGCCATCGGTCACGGGTACAAGTCTCCCTGACGACGCCAAATGCGTTCGACCTGCGTCAACTGGCGATAACAAGTGTGAGGCGACACACGCAGCCAACACCGCGTGTCGTACGTTCTCGCGCATGAGCACCGAGTCGACTGATCCCGTCGAGCCGAAGGCGTCGGCAGCACCGGCTCCCGAGGAGACCGGGACCGCGGACACCGAGGTCGAGGAGACCGCGGCAGAGCCCGCACCGGACACCGCCGATGCCGAGGCGGAGGAGACCGAGCCCGAGGAGATCGAGGCCGAGGAGCCCCCGCCGGTGGTCTCGTCGGCTTTCGGCGACACCGACGAGTCGCCCAAGAGCAACAAGTGGCTGAAGCCCGTCATCGTCGCCGTGCTGGCGGTGGCCCTGGTCGGACTCGGTATCTGGGGCGTCACGGCGTTCAACAGCACCGCGGTCGGCGACTGCGTGAGTGCCTCGCCCAAGGACGTGGACAAGCCGGACGGCGACTGGAACGTCTCGTCCAAGGGCTGTGGTGACGCGGCTGCCACGCACAAGGTCGCCAAAGTGCTGAAGAGCGCCGACGACCCGTGCCCCGACGAGGGCATCTACGAGCCGGTCAAGTCCGGCGGCGACTCGCTGTGCCTGATGCCGAACCTCGCCGAGGGCAACTGCTACACGTCCGGTGACGACGGCGCCTTCAAGAAGGAGGCGTGCACGACCGAGTCGCCGGTGAAGATCGTGAAGAGGGTCGACGGCCTGCCCGAGGAGGGCACCGTCTGCCCGGAGGGTTCGAGCGAGCTGCGGTTCAGCGAGCCGGCCTCCGTGTACTGCATGGGTGTCCACGAAGGCTCCTGATCGGGTGAACTCGGTTGAGTTGACCACTGACTGACGCCGATACCCAGGCCATGAAGAAGGTCGGCCTGGGTATCGCCGTTGTCCTCGCGCTCCTCCTGCTCGGCGGGCTCGTGCTGAACCAGCTCGGCGGCGCGGCGCAGGCGGCCCAGGTGGGCGACTGCGCGCGCATCTCCGGCACCCAGGACAACCCGAGCTACCAGGCGCTCGACTGCGCCTCGGAGCAGGCGACCGTCAAGATCGCCAAGATCCTGCCGTTCAACGAGCAGAAGTGCCCGTCCGGCGGCATGGACTACTCGACGTACACGGGCGACTCCGTGTTCTGCCTGATGCCGAACTTCGTCGAAGGTGCCTGCTACGGGCAGAACGCCGACAGCGGCATCGCCAAGGTCGACTGCACCACCAAGGACTCGGTGAAGGTCGCCAAGGTGCTCACCGGCAAGACCGACCGCGCTGCCTGCGGAGACGCGCGCGCGGCGGTCTTCCCGGAACCCGCCGTCACCTTCTGCCTCGAGCGCGGCGACAAGCAGTGATCTTCCAGGCGGGGATTTTCTCGTAAGGCCGTCACGCCGCCGGAGTCCACATGGGAACCTCTGCGGCGTGATGAACGAGGTGGCACCGCCCAAGGCGAGTGTGTGGAAGCGGGTGCTGACCTACGGGGTCACGCTGGTCGTCGCCGCGGTCGCGATCTACGGCATCTCCGAGTTCCTCACCCCGGTCCAGCCGCCGAAACAGGGTGACTGCGCCTCTCTCACCGGCGATGTCGGCCGTTACGAGGCCGTCGACTGCTCGGCGAACGCGAACAACGCGAACTACGTGGTCGAGGGCACGGTGGCCGCGGCGCAGTCCTGCCCCAACAGTGAGGACTGGAGCTGGGTGCCCGTGCGGCGCATCGATCCGAAGGTCCGGTTCTGCCTGGCCCCGCTCTACGACGCCGGCGAGTGCTACTCCGAGACCAGGTCCGGTTACGACCTCGACGCCGTGGACTGCGGCGACCAGGACGTCTTCAAGGTGACCAAGGTCAGCCGGGACGCGCCGGCACCGTCGTGCGGGCCGGGTGAACAGGCCCGCTCGTACCCCGCGGTGAAGCTCGGCTACTGCCTCAGTCGCGGCTAGCGAGCAAGTGGTCACCAAACGGTCGTAACGGTTCCGTAAAGCTCCGGCGGATTTCTGGCGCGCGTGGCAATCTCAGCCTCCGGCCGTGTCGGGGGGCGTGGGCCGTTCGGCGCACCCAGCTGCGCGGATGGCCCGGCCTGTCTGCTTTCCCGAAACCGGAGCCGGTCCCAACGGCTCCGGTTTTGCCGTCTTTCGCATGCCCCATCGGAGAGGAATCCAGTGACCACCCCCAACTACCCGCAGCAGCCTGGGCCTTACGGCCCGCCTCCCGGTGGGCAGCCGCAGCAGCCGTACGGTCAGCAACCGCAGCCCTACGCCCAGCCGGGACAGCCAGGTCAGCCGGGGCAGCCCGGTCCGTACGGCCCGCCGCCCGGTGGCGACCCCTACGGCCCGCCTCCCGGTGGGATGCCGCCCGGAGGGATGCCGCCCGGTGGCATGCCGCCCGGCCAGCCCATGCCGTACGCGCAGCCGCCCAAGAAGGGCGGAGCCGGCAAGATCATCGGCTCGATCCTCGGGTTCGTGCTGATCGCGGCCGTCATCGCCGTCGTGAAGTTCGGCATCGGCAGTGGCATCAACGCCATCTCCACGCCGGACGAGAAGCCCGGCGAGTGCGCGAGTGTCACCGGCACCACGATGAGCCCGAAGTACAAGAAGGTCGACTGCGGTGCGACCGAGGCGAACTACGTCATCGCCAAGGTCACCAAGAGCACCACGGAAGCCTGCCCGAGCGAGGACTACGCCGAGTACACCGAGACCGGTCGTAGCAGCTCGTCCCTGAAGCTCTGCCTGGTCGAGAAGCTCGAAGAGGGCAAGTGCTACCAGGAGGAGATCGTCAAGATCAACATGGACGGCATGAAGCCCGTCTCGTGCCCGGCGACTCCGAACGAGTTCGCCATCACGAAGATTCTCAAGATCGAGAAGTTGGTCAAGGCCGCGACCGCCGAGTGCGGTGAGGCGACCGCCATCTCCTACGCCGAACCGGCGCCCGGAATCACGTACTGCGTGAGCGTCGCAGAGGGCAAGTGAAAAAAGGCGGGCCGTGAAAACGGCCCGCCTTTTTTCATGTCGAGCGACAACTAATTCGTCGTACCCGGCGGCAAGAGCTGCTGCACGTCCAGACGACCTGACAGCACGTCCTCGGTGTCCATCATGTCGGCGACCCGCTGGAGCCGGATCGGGTTCAGCGACAGCGGGAACGTGCCCACGGACACGAGCGCGGCGGTCGGCTGGTCGACGTCGGCGTAGCTGGTCAGCGAGTCCTGCACGGCCAGCTTGTTGGCCTGCGCACGCTGCTGGGCCTCACGCAGCACCTCGCGGAACACCTTGAGCGTCTTCGGGTTCGCCTCGGCGAACTTCTTCGTCGCCGCGTAGCCGGACATCGGGAAGTCGAGTGTCGGGCCGCGCGCGGTGTCGGTGAGGATCTTCGCACCGATGTTGCGCTGGGCTTTCGTGATGAACGGCTCGATCATGAACGCCGCGTCGACGGTGCCCGCCTTCAGCGCGTTCTCCATCTCGCCGAACGGCATCGGCCTGAACTTGATCTTCTGCTTCTCGACCGCGGCGGTGTCCAGCACGGCACGCGTGGTCAGCGCGCCGATGTCGGTCTCGCTGTTCACGGCGATGGTCGGCTGAGGCTTCTTGCCGGCGTCGTCGTAGTCCGACGCGGCGGACGTGACCAGCGCCATCGAGTTCGGGCCTGCCTGGTAGGCCTCGCCCTGAAGCTGCAGCTCGGTGCCTTCGGCAACGGAGCGGAAGAGGCTGACGTGCGTCGCCCACGTGATGTCGAGCGTGGTGTCCAGCTGCTTGATGGCCTCGGCCTCGCTGGGCTGGGTGACCAGGTTCACCTGCAGACCGGCCTTCTCGAACAGCTTCTCGGTCAGCGCGATCCGCAACGGGGCGACGTCGACGACCGGCAGCACGCCGATGCGCAGGATGTTGCGCTCCACGTCCGCGTTCCCGCCGTTCGACGAACTTCCGAACAGGCTGCAGCTCGCGGTCAGAACACACGTGATGAGCACTGCGGCAAGCCGCAGAGCTTTGGCTCGGGTAGCCATGGCACCTCTCGCCGGTAGGCCTTGAGTAGCATCAAATGATCAGTGAGTGTCGCCACAGACCAGGTAGTCCGCAGTCCCAACAGCGCGTTCGGACGGACATGGGGCGTGCCGACAACCGGGGATGTTAACCACCTGAACGTATGAAACGACACCCCGTCTCGATACGGTGAGTGCTTCTGGAGACTTCCCCCGAGGAGGGGGTGGCCATTACGCTCCCCGCCGGGTGGCACAGGTCGCAGTAGAGGATCGTGTCTTCAGAACGGGGTAGGGCGCCTCACCGGGCGCACAGCCCCTGTGCTGCAATTCGGCCCGTTTGACGAGTCCATGCTCGGTCCTGGGGAGAGACCGGGACACTGCTGCTGGAAGAGGAAGCCCAGAGTGGCCCGACGTGAGAGAGGTCCCAGCCAGTTTGGCGTGGGTGACACCACACGCTCCGAAAGGCCCGAATCGGGTGACGGACTGGCTGCGCTGGGTAACGGAACCGTGGCGGCAACACCGGACGTGGTGAAGGCCGACCTGGGAACCGGACCCGGATCAGGACCTGCCGCCCGATCCGCGCCCTGGCGCCTGCGCAACTGGCGGTTGCGCACGAAGCTGCTCGCCGTGCTGCTGATCCCGACGGTCTGTGCGCTCGCCCTGGGTGGTCTGCGTGTGCGCACCGACCTCGAGGACGCCACGGAGTTCAACAACCTCGCGAACCAGATCCGCCTGGAAACAGCCGTCGCGGACCTGGTGCAGCAGCTGCAGCGCGAACGCGACCTGTCGGTCAGCTACGTCGCGTCGAACAAGAAGGTCGACCGGGTCGTCCTCGAACGCCAGCTGCGCCGCGTCAACGACACCAGCGAGGCGTTCAGCAACAAGATCGCCGAGCTGAGCTCCGACCTGAACCCTGCCGCCGTCGAGCGCTTCCAGGTCGCGTTCAACCAGCTCAACCGCCTCAACAGCCTCCGCAACTCGGTGCGCGACACCCAGTACCCCGCGGAAGCGGTCCAGCGGACCTACTCGGAGTCCATCGAGACGCTCATCAACCTCGGTGAGCAGACGATCTCCGAGATCAACGACCCCGAGCTGGTGCGACTGCACCTGACCACGAACGCCATCGCGCGCATCAAGGAGCAGGAGTCCCTCAAGCGGGCGATTCTCCTCGACGTCTTCCAGCGCAAGGCGTTCACGCCGTCCCAGCTGCGTGCCCTGCAGGCGGCGGACGCCGAGCTCGAAGCGGCACGAAACGACTTCCGCAAGTCCGCGACGCCCGAACAGGCCAAGATCTACGACGACACCGTCACCGGCCTGATCGTCGACACCGCGAACGACATGCAGGAATCGGCGATCAACCAGCAGTCCGGCACTGGCAAGAAGGACTTCACCCAGCTGACGTCCGAGAAGTGGGACATCGCCGCAACGCTGACGGTCAACCTGACCCGTGACGTGGAGAACCTGCTGGTCGAGCAGCTGCAGAACAAGACGGACATCGCCGCCGGCGACGCCCGTCGCAGTGCCTACATCCAGTCCGGCATCGTGCTCGCGGTCCTCGCGCTCGCGTTGCTGATGGCGTTGTTCGTCGCCCGCTCGATCCTCAACCCGCTGCGCACGCTGCGCCGCGCCGCCCTCGACGTCGCCGACCACGGTCTTCCGGACGCGGTCGAGCGGATCCTCGCGGACCCGAACCCGGAGGACGCGGCCAAGACCGCTGTCGAGCCGGTGCCGGTGCACACGCGTGAAGAGATCGGTCAGGTGGCGCGCGCGTTCGACGCGGTGCACGGTGAAGCGGTGCGACTGGCCGCCCAGCAGGCCCTCCTGCGTGACAACGTCAACGCGATGTTCGTCAACCTGTCCCGCCGTTCGCAGGCGCTGGTCGAACGCCAGCTGAACCTGATCGACCGGCTCGAGCAGGACGAGCAGGACCCGGACCAGCTGGCCTCGCTGTTCGAGCTGGACCACCTCGCGACTCGTATGCGCCGCAACTCGGAGAACCTGCTGGTTCTCTCGGGCACGGACCTCTCGCGGCGCCTGACCCGGCCCGTCCCGGCCGCCGAGGTCCTCGGCGCCGCGGTCTCCGAGGTCGAGCAGTACGCCCGCGTGCAGGTCGGCCAGACCCCGGACCTCACCGTCCAGGGCCGCGCGGTCAACGACCTCGTGCACCTCATCGCCGAGCTGCTGGACAACGCCACGGCGTTCTCCGACCCGGTCACCAAGGTCACCGTTCGCACGGCCAAGACCCGCAAGGGCGAGCTGGCGATCGAGATCCAGGACCGCGGTGTGGGCATGGGCGACCAGGAGATCCTCGACGCCAACGAGCGTCTGGCCGACCCGCCGGACGTCGACGTCGCCGTCTCCCGCCGAATGGGCCTGTACGTGGTCGCGCGGCTCGCCAAGCGCCACGACATCAAGGTCCGCCTGCGCGGCAACGAGGACATCGAGGGCGGCACGACCGCGCTCGTCATCGTGCCGGAGACGCTCATCGCGATCCCCGGTCAGCCCATGCCCTCGACCCCGCCCTCCGGCTCCGGTTCGCTGGCCTCGGCGTTCGGCATGCCGACCCCGGCCCCCGGCCTGGCGTCTGCCGAGCACACCACCGAGATCGGCACCACCGCGACCAGGGCGAGCGGCATCGCGGGCGCGTTCGGCGGCGCCACCGGCACCCAGCCGAGGATCGACGAGTCGAGCCCGAGCATCCCGAGCATCCCGGTCAGCTTCGTCCCGAGCGCACTCACCGACACCGGTGCGGGCGCGACGGCGGTCCCCGTCTACAACGAGACGCCGATCGAGGACTCGACGCCGTCCGAGCGGTGGCGGCGCGACCAGCTGGCGGCCGTGGAGCCCGAGGGCTCCTTCGGCGAACCGACCCTCTTCACGGCCTACGAGGACCGTCAGGAAGACGACGGCGAGATCTCCTTCGAGCCGGGCTACGAGACCACGCAGTTCGTGCCGATCTCCCCGATGGACGCGGAGCCGGCCTCGAGCAACGGTGTCTCGCGGGCCCCGGTGGACACCGGCCTCACCGATTCCGGGCTGGCACACCGCAACGGCACCTCGGAGGCCTCACGCAAGCAGGTCGAGCACGACCTGGACGCCCCGACCGAACGCCTGCCGATCTACGAGGCCGTTCTGTCGCAGTGGTTCCAGGCCGTCGGCAGCGAGACCTCCGCGTCCTCAGCAGCGCCGGTTCCGCCGGCCGCCGCGGAGACCTCGACCGAACCCGCGGAGTCCAACGGACGTGTCGAGTCCAGGCTCGGCAGCAGCATCGACCGTCTCGGCAACACCGACAAGGGTGGTGTCGAGTACATCGACGAGCCGGTTTCGACCCCTCCGCTCTCGGACGGGCCTGAACCGGACCTGCCGACCCGTAAACCGAAGCCTGTACCGGCGGTGGCACCCACCACCACGTCGGCTGCCGGTCTGCCCGTGCGCCCGCCGCGCGCAAGGGTGCAGCCCGCAGCCGAAGAAGTTGTGACCGCACCCGCCGAGCAGGAGCGAGTTGTGGAACCGGAGCCCGTTGTGGAGGAGACTCCAGCGGCGGCACCCACTTCTGAGTCGGCTTGGCAATCACCTGCCGATGAGGGATGGCACGCGGCTCAGGCGTTGTTGAACAAGGCGCCGGAGACGAAGACAACGGCAGGATTGCCAAAACGGACACCGAAGGCTCAACTAGTGCCAGGTTCGGCGGCACCCAAACCGCAGTCCCTGTCGCAGACGGCCCAGCGCCCGCCGCTGCCTCCGCGTTCGGCGGATGCGGTGCGCGGACGGATGTCGAGCCTGCAGAGTGGTGTCAAGCGAGGCCGGCACGCATTGATCGAGGCATACGCTGGTGACCAATCGAGCCGGCAGAACGAGGAGCAGGAGTGACGACCGCAGCGCAGCCAGGCAGCTTTGGTTGGCTTATCACCGACTTCGTGCGGAGGGTGCCCGGCGTGGCACATTCCGTCGTGGTGTCCGCGGACGGGCTGTTGCTCGCGGGGTCCCAGGGTCTGCCCCGGGACCGTGCAGAGCAGCTCTCCGCCGTCGCGTCAGGGCTGGTCAGCCTCACACAGGGCGCCGCCCGCTGCTTCGAGGCAGGCGGGGTCAACCAGACCGTGGTCGAGATGGAGCGGGGCTACCTGTTCCTCATGTCGATCAGTGACGGCTCGTGCCTTGCCGTCCTCGCTGCACCAAACTGTGACATCGGTCTGGTGGCCTACGAGATGACGCTTTTGGTGGAGAGAGTCGGCCAACAACTCACCCCTGAGCTGCGCGCGCAGCTTCAGGGCGTGGTCCGTCGCTAGACCTCACTTGAAGTTCAGGGGTGAGAACAAATGGCTGGGAGATCTGGCGCTAGAGGCCGTGGCTTCGGTAGGAACTTCAACTACCAGGAGTGGGCTTCTGGTGGGTTCCAGTTCGACGAGCCTGACGCGATACCCCAAGAACCAGAGGAAGCCGAGGACAGCCCCCACGATGAGCGGGTTACAGGGCAAGGGCTAGGCGATATGTCTCAGCGTGAGGTGGATGACTCGTCGTCGTATCCGTACGACGACGTGCCGAACCGGTTCGACATCGACGGGTACGGCACCGGGTTGTTCGGTGGCCCCGGTGCGGACCTCTTCGGTCAGCACGAGATGCCGGAAGCAGTACCGGAACAGCTGCCGTACACCACCGGGCCGCAGCCGGTGTACAGCACTGGTGCGCAGTCTGCTCTGCGTCCGGAGGAAACTTCTTCTGCGGACTCGGGTTCACTGGTGCGGCCGTACACACGCACCGGTGGACGCACACGACCCGACTACGACCTCGCTATCGAGGCGCTGATCTCGACCAGCGAACGTGGCCTCGAACGGGATGCAGCGGTTCTTCCCGAGCACAGGTCGATCTGCGGGCTATGTGTGGACACGCGGTCGGTGGCCGAGGTCGCGGCACTCCTACGCTTGCCTCTTGGCGTCGTGCGGGTGTTGATCGGCGACATGGCAAGCATGGGATTGGTTTTGATTCACCAGGGCGGTCTGGTCGTGGGGGACCGGCCTTCCATGGATTTCCTGGAGAGGGTGCTCAGTGGGCTTCGCAGGCTCTAGTCCCCAGGGCGCCGAGGGCGCACGGAAGCCGACGACGTCTGCCAAGATCGTGGTGGCGGGTGGCTTCGGTGTGGGCAAGACGACGTTCGTCGGCTCGGTGTCCGAGATCGTCCCGTTGACCACCGAGGCGGTGATGACCGAGGCCAGCGCGGGGGTGGACGACCTCTCCGCCACGCCGAACAAGGTCACCACGACGGTCGCGATGGACTTCGGCCGTGTGTCGCTCGACAGCGACCTGATCCTGTACCTCTTCGGTACACCGGGTCAGCACCGGTTCTGGTTCATGTGGGACGACCTGGTGCGGGGTGCCATCGGCGCCATCGTGCTGGTCGACACCCGGCGTCTCGCCGACGCGTTCGCGTCGATCGACTTCTTCGACGACCGGCAGCTGCCGTACGTCGTGGGTGTCAACTGCTTCGACGGCCTCCTCCACCACAGGCTGGAGGACGTCCGCGAGGCGTTGACGATCGACGAGTCCGTGCCGATCGTGACGTGCGACGCCCGGAACCGGCAGTCGACGAAGCAGACGCTCATCACGCTGGTGGAGCACGCGATGCGCCAGTGGATGTCCGTCCGCGCCGGCTGACCTGCATCACCGGGGACAACTGCAGAGCGCAAGACGAGGCGAGCGCCACCTTCGGGTGCGGCGCTCGCCTCGTCGTTGCGGTCTGATTCAGCTCTCGCGTGTCGTCGTCGTGGCCTCCTTCAGGGTCGTCGGCGTCGGATCAGATGTGGAGCTGCACCAAGTTCGGCAGCAGGCAGACGCTGAGGATTCCCAGCGCGGTGATGTTGGGGCAGCCCGACGGACCGGCCTCGTCGTCAGGGCAGTCCTCTTCTTCGTCGTCGCCCTTGGGGTCGTCGGCTGTCGCCGCCGTCTCCTCGGCCACAGGCTCCTGAACGGTTTCCGCAGCGGGTGCGGTCGCGTCGGTGATCGTGACCGCTGACTCGAGGACCGGTGCGGCTTCGACCGCAGGCGGCGCCACCTCGGGCTCGGCCGGTGGCGGGGCGACCGCGACGTGGACCTCGGGCACGTCGACCGCAGCTGCGGCGGCGGCCTCGACCCCGATGTTCGTGAAGGGGACACCGGCTGAGGCGCCGGCCCAGATCTCCGCGTGGCCGATGTCCAGCGCGAGCTGGATGCCCTCGTTCTCGTCGAGGTCGAGCGTGATGCCGCTGCCGGTGTTGAGGCTCGCGCCCGCGCCCAGGCTGACCGGGATCGAGTCCACGTTGTTGTTGTAGGCACCAACAGTCACGTTGACGTTGTTGTCCGCGAGGATCTCGATGATCGGGTCGGCCTGTGCTGTTCCGGTTGTGAACGGCAAGGCGAACGCCAATGCCGTTGCGGTGAGGACGGCTCTACGCGCCCACCGGTTGATGGCCATTTGCGCTGCTCCTCCTTCGTCGAGTGAGCGTCGTGAAACGCTCACGCCACTCGACGCTAGGTCGCGACGCGGACACGCAAGGGTGGACGTGCGTTTCTACCGGGGGATGACCGTCCGTCAGTCCTCGTCCACCAATGCGGCGGACGTGACGCGATGAAGAGGGAACCTGAGCACCTCTCCGTAGCTGTGGTCGTAGCCCTCGAGCACGCCCCCGCCGACCACGTGCGGCTCGATCACGCGCTGCGCGGCCGTGCCGTGGGAGTCGACGAACCCGACGAGCACTCTCCGTCGCGCCCGTG
>JAVXWK010000824.1:0-12320 GCA_032230575.1 Pseudonocardiales bacterium
GTCGCTGCCCAGCGTCACGAGGTGGCCCAGCGCGTTGGACTCCAGAACTGCCCTGGCGGATTCGGGAAGCATGGCGGAGACGCTACGCCGGTTCGCGGGGTTCAGCCTGGTACTGGCGGACCCAGGAAACGCCGGGTCTGGTTCGGGGGTGCCGGGGCCTGGAGTCTCTTGGCCATGAAGACGTTTCTGATCACGGGTGGCGGTAGCGGTATCGGGCTGGCGACGGCGAAGGTGCTCGTCGAGGAGGGCGCGCGGGTCGTGGTGGCCGGGCGGTCCGCGGAGCGGTTGGCGTTGGCGCGCAAGGAGATCGGCGTCGAGACCGTCGTCGCGGACGTGTCGAGGCTGCGCGATGTCGAGGCGTTGATGGAGACGGTCGGGGAGGTCGACGGGCTCTTCGCGAATGCCGGAGTCGGGGTGTTCGCGGAGTTCGGGAAGATCACCGAGGAGGACGTGGACCGAGTGTTCGCCACCAACTTCAAGGGCGTCTACTTCACCGTGCAGCAGGCGCTGTTGAAGGCGGGGGCGTCGGTGGTGCTCAACGCTTCGTGGACCGTGCATCGCGGCTTTCCTGGCGCGTCGCTGTACACGGCCAGCAAGGCGGCGGTGCACAGCCTGGCGCGGACGCTCACGGCCGAGATGCCGCACGTGCGGGTCAACACGGTGAGCCCCGGCTACATCGCGACGGACATGTTCCACGAGAACGTGGAGGACGGTGAGCCGTTCCGCAGGCAGGTGGCGATGGGGCGCCTCGGCGAGCCGGAGGACGTGGCGCACGTGGTGGCGTTCCTGCTGTCCGAGCGCGCGGCGTACGTGACGGGGCAGGACTTCGTGGTGGACGGCGGACTGGTCGGAGCGATCCCGGCATGATGGGGTCCGTGAGTGAGCTGGGGGAGTTTCTGAGGGCACGGCGGGCCGCACTGGACCCGCCGGAGCGGGCGTCCCGGCGGCGCGTTCCAGGGCTGCGCCGCGAGGAGCTGGCGCAGCTGGCCGGGATCAGCGTCGACTACTACACGCGCATGGAGCAGGGGCGTGCCTCCAACGCGTCCGACTCGATCCTGGACGCGCTGGCCGCGGCACTCGGGCTCGACGGGGCTGAGCGCGCGCATCTCTACCGGCTGGCGCGGCCCACGCGGGTGACGGCGTCGTCGGAGGAGGTGCGGCCCGCGTTGAGGTGGTTGCTCGACGCGTTGCAGGGCGTGCCCGCGATGGTGCTCGGCCGGCGGCTCGACGTGCTGGCGTGGAACCCGTTGGCCGCGGCACTCGTCACGGACTTCCGCGAGCAACCGAACATGGTGCGGTACATGTTCACCGACCCGGCCGCGCAGGAGCTGTTCGTCGGGTGGATGGACTGCGCGCGCGAGAACGTCGGCTACCTGCGTGCGGACTACGGCGTGCACCCCGACGACCCGGCGCTGCTCGCGCTGGTCGATGAGTTGTCCGCGGCGTCGCCGGTGTTCCGCGCGTTGTGGGCGGAGCATCCGGTGCGCGACCGAGGACCCATGTTCAAGCGCGTCGACCACCCGCAGCTCGGACCACTGGAACTGGCCGCGGAACCGCTGACGTCGGACGCGGGGCAGGTCCTGGTGACCTACGTGGCCGCGCCGGGCAGTCCGTCCGAAGAAGCGTTGCGGTTGCTGGCTTCTCTCGCTGTCACGTGAGCCGCGCGCCGCGGAGGCGTTGAGGCCGTCGCGTGAACCTCGCTGTCAGCCGAACAGCTCCAGCGAGTCCTGGTGGTAGTCGCACCGGCCGCCGCCGGTCGCGATCGTGCAGGGCATGCCCTTCTTCGTGAGGGCACCGCACTGCAACGCCGGGTCGTGCACGTGACACAGTCCGTTGGCACCAGCGGTGATCGGACACGGCGTGCCCTTCTTGGTGGGCGCGCCGCACGGTTCGCCGCTGAGCTCTCGCGGTTGTTTCGCCTTCGCGGGTTTCTTGGGTTTTGCCTGGGGCTGCTTGACTTCCCGCCCCGTCACCTCCTCCACTCCGCGCACGGCCAGCCTGTCCGCGCGCTCGTTCTCCGGGTGGCCCGCATGGCCCTTGACCCAGTGCCACTCCACCTCGTGCCGGTTGGCGGCTTCCTCCAGGCGGCGCCACAGGTCGGCGTTCTTGACGGGCTCACGGGCCTTCGTGAGCCAGCCGTTCGCCTTCCACCCGTGGACCCACGAGGTGATGCCGTTCCGGACATAGGTGCTGTCCGTGTAGAGGTTCACCGTGGACGTCCGCGTGAGGCTCTCCAACGCCATGATGGGCGCCATCAGTTCCATGCGGTTGTTCGTCGTCGGGCCGATGTCACCGCCGTACATGTCCTTCTCATGCTCGCCGTAGCGCAGCACCGCACCCCAGCCGCCCGGACCGGGATTGGGGCTGCAGGCGCCGTCGGTGTAGATCTCGACCTCCATGCGTCATGAGGCTACCGACGGGGTCTGACAGTCATCCGCCGGCGGTTGTTGGCGATGATCTGGCGGAACATCTCGACGAGCGCGGGCGCGTTGATGGGCTGGTCGCGGTACACGGAGATCATGCGCGCGGTCTTGTTGCCGTGGCCGCTCGTGATGATGTTCTGCGGGTCAGGGACGATCGCCTTGTCGTAGAGCATCACGTTCACGTGGTCCTTGGTGCCGAGCAACGCGCAGATGTTGCCGTCCAGCACGAAGTACGGCCGGTTCGTGCGCTTGATCGTCTCCTCGACTTCCGGGTCGGCCTCGTGGACGAGCCTGCGGACCTCGCGGCAGATGTCCTGCTGCCACTCGGGCAGCCCGGCGATGTAGTCGTCAACGCGCGCGTCGGTGTTCATAGCCCTATGTCGCCGCCGTTCGTCGGTTCTCGACATCGTGCCCGTGCAGGAAAACTTTCACACCCGCGGCGATGTCGTCGTCATCCGGACGTGAGCCTCTGACGGCGGGGTCTCCCGTCATGGTGAGCACCAGCAGGTGGATCGCGGCCCGTCCCGGGTCCTGGAAGCCGAGCTTCTCCAGTTCGTCCGCGAGTGCTCGCCTGACCTTGCGCGGCCCCGTGTCCAGCCACGCCTCGATCGCCTCGGCGGGGATGTGGGTCAGCTCCGCATTGATCTGCCGGACCAGCGCGAAGTGCTCGGCGTGGCCTTGCTGGGCGCACATGGCCTTGCCGAACGCGATGAGGTCCTGCTCGAGGTCCGTGATCTTGTGGAAGTGTCGCTCGATCAGGTGGAGCTGGTCCTGCGCCGCCTCGTTCGCACTGGCCTGGATGACGTGGCGGAAGAGATCCGCCTTGTCCGCGAAGTGGTTGTAGAGCGTGCGCGTCGAGACCTCGGCCTCCTTCGCGATGCCGTCGATGCTCGCCCGCGAGTAGCCGTCCCTGGCGAACACGCTCAACGCCCCGCGCAGGATCGCCTGCCGCTTGTCCGGTCGCATGCCCCGAAGCTTAGTACAACGCTCGTTGCACTAAGTACTACGACCGTTGTACTTTGGCTGCCATGCGAATCGCAGTGATCTTGGGGAGCACGCGTCCGGGCCGTCGTTCCGAGGCAGTGGCGCAGTGGGTCGTGAACGTCGCCGGCTTGCGCACGGACGCATCGTTCGAGCTCGTCGACCTGGCGGAGGTCGGGTTGCCGCTGCTGGACGAGCCGGTGCCGGCGATCTTCGGCGAGTACGCCCACGCACACACACGCGCTTGGGCGGCGATTGTCGGGTCCTACGACGGCTTCGTGTTCGTCACGCCCGAGTACAACCACTCGTTCTCGGCCGCGCTGAAGAACGCCTTGGACTACCTGTACGCGGAGTGGAACGACAAGGCTGCCGGGTTCGTGGGCCTCGGTGGCAACGGCGGTCTGCGCGCGGTCGAGCAGTTGAGGCTGGTGCTGGCGGAGCTGAAGGTGGCGACCGTGCGCACTCAGGTGGCGTTGGGGCGCGGCGAGTTGCAGGGAGGGCTGCAGCAGGACGAGCAGCTCAACGCGATGCTCGACGAACTGGTGGCGTGGGCGTCGGCGTTGCGTTCATTACGAGCGGTCGCCGCCTAGTTCAGCCGGGAACTCCGCCATGTACTCGCTGTAGATCTCGACGGCCTCTCCGTCCTCGGCGTAGAGGTCGGGATGCGGGCCGAGGCTGAAGAAGGTCATGCCGTCGCGGTGGTGCACGACCTCCACCGAGACCTCGTCGCCGAACCGCACCACGAGGTTCATGGCGGCCAGGGTGCAACCTCCACCGCGCCGGAGGTCAACACGGCACGGGCGGCGGCGATCAGGTCCGCCTCTCGGCCGTGCCTCGCCACGGCTTGCAGTCCGACCGGCAGGCCCTCGGAGTCGAAGCCTGCCGGGATGCTGATCGCCGGATGCCCGCTGAGGTTGAACGCCCAGGTCATCGACGTGTTGATGCGCGAGCCGGGCCCGTTGTGGCCGTGCGGCGGGCCCGGCGTGGTGGGGGTGAGCAGCAGGTCGGTGGCCTCGAACAGCTCGTCCAGCACAGGGTTCGGGCCGCAGCGACCAGCGAACCAGTCCCCGGCGGGATCCTCGAGCACCAAGTCAACGGGCTGCGGCCGCAGTGCTGAGGCGGCCCGCCAGGCGATCTCGGCCTGTTCGGCGTCGACGGTGGCGAAGCCCAGGTCCGTGGACCAGACGGCGGTGGGAGAGCTGACTTCCGAGGTGCCCGTGTAGATCGCGAGCAGCGACGGGTCACGGGTGAAGACGCCGACCGCGGCCCGTTCCGACGACGTGGTCTTGAGGCCGAGCACTCCGCACCACGCGGCCGGGATGCGGATCGAGCCCGCGCCGTCGACGCCTGTCGCGAGCGGGACGATCCCAGCAGCGACTGCGACCGCGGATCCGGCGGACGAGCCGCCGGGCGTGCGGGAGAGGTTCCATGGGTTGCGTGTGAGGCCGCGAGAGTTGCGGCCCCACGTCTGCCAGGGAGTGCTGCCGTCGGGCGTGGTCGTCAACCCGATGGGCACGCAACCGAGAGCCATCAAGGCGAGACGGTGGCTGCGGCGCTCGCCCCGCTTCACAGCGATGGGCATGCCGGCGAGGGGCAGAGATGGATCGACCGGGGCGAAGGAGCTGTAGACCTCGTGGAAGGCGCAGAGCACGTTTTCCACGCGCTCCAACCGGGCCAGGGCTTCAGGGACCACGTCCGGCATGATCCAGCACGTGAAATGGACTCGCGCTGTGCACCACCTGGCCGAGCTCGCCGAGAAGTGCGCTGAGCTGCCCACGTCGTTCTTCCGCTTCCAGGTCGTCGAGCTGTGGGTGTTCGGCGAGCTGCTGGACGTGCCGAAGGATTTGGAGATCATCGAGGTCGCGCTGGTGACGGACCTGCCGGTGGACGAGGTGCCGTGGTGCACCGAGCCGGTCGGCGCGGAGCACTGGGCCAACTCGACGCGGTTGTCGCGCAACCCGTTCAGCGCGCAGTGGCGGTCCAAGGACGCGCCGGTGTGGAATCACCGGATCGAACGGCCCGCGCTGGTGTGGAGCGCGGCGGACGGGGTCAACGAGGAAGCGCTGATGGCGGTCAGCGACGGCACGGCTGAGCTGGTCAGGATCCCGGCGCCGTCGCCGGAGGAGCTGCGGAAGAGGGTCGAGGACGAGCTGGCGGTGAGCTTGAAGGCGTTGCGCGCGGCCAACCAGGACTACACCGACCGCCGGTGGGGCCCCGGCAAGCTCACGCCGTACTCGGACGCGTTGTGGCGCACGACGACCGGCTACCTCGACCTGCTGGATGTGCTCAACTGAGCCAACTCGGCCCGGCTGCTGGGCTACGTTCCGCGCTGTGCGGAACACTCTCGGCTGGCTCTGGGGTCCGGTCGCGCTGGCGTTGCTCGCCCTGTTCGTCGTGAGCGACTACGACCTGTTGTCGACCAACAGCACGTATTCAGCGCTCGGCAAGTACGACGTCGCGAGTTTCGGGCTCCCCGCGCTGGCGGTGATCGTCGGCGTGTGGCTCACCAGGCACTGGCAGTGGCTGCTCGTCGCGGGCACGGCCGGCGTGCTCGTCACGGCGATCGAGGCGCAGGCCCAGTTCGCGATCCACCGGCCGGGCGCCTCGGGCATCATCGAGTCCATCGGTGTCGCCGGGACGGTGCTGATCGTCATCGGTTCGCTCGCGGCGGCCCAGGACGCCGCGCTGGCCGCGCTGGTCGTCGGGGCCCAGATGCTGGCGACGCTGTTCCGCGGGCTCGACTGGCTGGACAACATGGCGTTCCACCCCGCCGGCCTCGACCTCACCCTCGCCGTGCTCGCGCTGGCCGGCGGTGTGCTGGCGGTCTACGGCGTGCGCACGGGCAAGACAGCGCGGTCCGAACCGATGTCGCTGCGTGCGGCCGTGGTGGGCACGGCGGCGGCGTTCCTGCCGATCGTGCTGGAGGTGGCCGGCAACCTGATCACGTTGCCTCGGCTGCTGGCGACGGTCGTCGCGGGAGCGGTGCTGGTGCTCTGCACAGCCGGACTGACCCTCGCACTGGGCAGGGGCGCGCTTGTCCCGACGGCGGCGGCGGGCTTCGTGCTGTTCGCCGTGTCCGCGCCGGCCAACCTCGGCATGTACTTCGCGGGAAGCCAGCTCACGACGTACGGATCGGCCGCGGTGATCGGGCTGGGCTTCGGCATCCTCGCCGCACACCTGGGCCGGTCGGCAGTCGTGGCCGCGGTGGCCTGCACGGTGCTCGCCGTCGTGATGTGGACGTCCGTCGAGGTCACCGGCCACTACGACGACATGGTCCAGGGCGGCCTGGGATCGCTCATCATCGCGCTGGCGGTGGCCGTGGTGACGTCGTCCGCCGCCACCGCGGCCAATGCGGTCACGGGCCTGCGTGCGCTGCCCATCGCGATCGGCCCGTTGCTGCTCGCCTTCGCGCTGGGCTTTCGCGCGATGGTCCAGCTGTTCCTCGCCTACGACAAGGTCCCGCACGAGCTGCCGGAAGGCGACTACATCTCGCTGTGGACCACGCTGGTGGGCATCGCTGCGCTGGCACTCACGACGATCGCCCTGCTCGACTTCAACCGCGAACGATCATCAGTTGCGAGCGAGCCACTCGGCCAGGAGCCGCTACCTCGCTGATCAAGGACGTGGAAGTACCACCGCGATGTCGGCCACGTCTTTCAGCAGCGTCGTGGTCGCCTGGCCCTGTACCGCTTCGGATTCGGCGATGACGACCATGGATCCGTTGGACCGGGACGCGTAGTGCCGACCGGTGAACTTGATGCCGCCCAGCTGCAGCGCCTCGGTGGCGAAAGGCGTCACGTCGCCGGTTCCGTAGGTGTCTTCCAGCTTCTTCAACTCACCGGCCTCGCCGGCGGAGGGCATCTTCACCCACATCACCGATACTGCGATGACGTTGCCCTGCGCGTCACCGAGCGCGAACAACATCTGGTCGAGGGAGTCGCACGGGCTCCGCAGGAAGAACTGCTGAACTTGGCCGTACGACTGCACGGCGCAGCGGAGGTCGTGCTTGACGGTGTCCTTGATCTCCCGCAGCGCCTTGCGTTGCCACGTCTTGGCGCGATCCCTCTTGCGTGGGTTGTCCTCGTTGCCTGACTTGGCATCTTGCTCCGCGGCCGAATCGAGCGCGGCGCCGACTGACTCGGTGGCGGTACCACCACCCGCGGCGGTCAGCAGACCGGCCACGACCGCGCCTGCGACAACCGTGCCGGCCGCCTTGCCCTTCGGCGTGATCGGATATCGCGTGCCGTCGGGGCGTGTACGGAACTCCGGCACATCGCACTCCTCTGACTCGATCCGAGAGGTGCCCGGCATCCTGTTCCCAACAGGCATCGGCCCGTGACGTTATGGGCGGGAACCACCCAGATGAACCAAAGTGGGCGCGGAAGCGGGCCGGAGCGAAGTGTGCTTCACAGCCCAGATGTCCCTCGTTGCAGCGGGTCACCAGCCGCAGTGTGGTTGCTCCGCGTGGCTCACCAGCCGCGGGCGCGCCACTCGGCCAGCGACGGGCGTTCCTTGCTCAGCGTCGAGTCGTCGCCGTGACCCGGGTAGAACCAGGTGTCGTCGGGCAGGACGGCGAACAGGCGATCCTCCACGGAAAGAGTGAATCACGGCAGCGGTCAACATGTCGTGATCACAGGTGACCGAGCTCCCACAGTGACGAGATGGGAAGGGACCAGAGTCGGTCGCCGAAGCTGATCCCCGCTTGTCGACCGGTGTGCAGAAGGATCCCCTGGGAGAACTGGTCGCCCAGGAGGTCGCGCAACGTCGCGAGTCCCCGGAAGTCTTCTGCGGTCACGGTGTCTCTTGCCTTGGACTCAATGCCGATGACCTTGCCATCGTCACGTTCCAGAACCACATCGACTTCCGCTCCGCCGCTGACTCGCCAGTGATGCAGCCGAACTGCGGTCTCGCTCCAGGTGGCTTGTTTCGCGAGTTCGTTGACGATGAAGGTCTCGATGAGCGGGCCGCGAGCCGGAGCGACCGGCTTGGCCAATGACTCAGGCGATACACCCAGCAGCGAAGCTGCCAGCCCGGTGTCGGTGAGGTGCAGCTTGGAGTGTTTGACGACTCGCGCCGTCAGGTTGCGTGACCAAGCCGGAAGCCGGTGGATCAAGAACACTGCTTCGAGGAGCTCCAGGTAGCGGTTCACCGTGGTGCGGTGAAGCCCCGTCTTGCTGGAGGTATTTACGCTGTTGTGTTCCTGCGCGGTGATCGACGCGAGATAGGAGAGCAGCGCGGTGATGGCACTTGGCTCGTTGACCTTTGCCATCTCGCGGATGTCTCGCTCAGCAATGGCTTGCACATAGCTGCGGAACCACGTCCTGCGTGCTCGCGTGCTCGTCATGAGTGCCGGCTCAGGAAAGCCACCCCGGCAGACACGTGTGAAGTAGTCAGTGCGGTCCACCTGCGACGGTGCAAGGCGGCTCAGCGAGTGAGGTTCGTCGAACGCGGTGTCGATGAATGACTCGAACCTTCCCGCGAACTCGCCTTGTGAGAACGGCCAAACGTCGACGACGGCGCCGCGACCGGCCAGCGATTCGGACAAGCTGGGGGTCGCCAAGAACCGGGTGGAACCAGCGAGCACGTAGCGGCCTGGTCGAGGAACCGTGTCGACCTCAGCCTTGATCGCCCTGACGAGTGGGTCGCCGGCTCGTTGCACCTCGTCGATGAGCCTCGGTTCGCTGCCGGAACCCGCGAACGCCAGTGGGTCGCTGATCGCCGCCTGTAAGAGCTGTTCGTCGTCGAGGTTGAGCAACGTTCCGCCGTGGCGCTGTTGCAGGTGCCTGAGCAGGGTCGTCTTGCCTGCCTGCCGTGGTCCGTTGAGTATCACGACACGGAAGGTCGACAGATATTCCTCCGTGACACCGGCGCACGCGCGAACCAGATCTGACTCAAGCACGATGCCCCTCAGCAGCGAGAATGAAAGTCAACCGAGGCTTGAGTGTACATCTCACGGCACTTCAGACCGACAGAACACGATCAGGTGAACCGACATTCAACAGGCATCAGGGCCGACAAATTGCTGATCTTGTTCTTGCGCGGTCGTGGTCATCTGGACGGTCGACTCGTGGTCGTCTGGCCGGACTGTCGATGGAGAGCCCAGGCGATCGGGCTCTCCACTCCTGGCAGCTCACCAGCCGCGGGCGCGCCACTCGGCCAGCGAGGGGCGTTCCTTGCCCAGCGTCGAGTCGTCGCCGTGGCCCGGGTAGAACCAGGTGTCGTCCGGCAGGACGGCGAACAGCCGGTCCTCCACGTCGTTGATCAGCGAGGCGAAGTTGTCCGCCGACGTGGTCTTTCCCACACCCCCCGGAAAGAGTGAATCTCCGGTGAAGAGGTGCGGGTGCCCGTTCGGGTCGTCGTAGACCACGGCGATGGAGCCCGGCGTGTGACCGCGCAGGTGGATGATCGAGAGAGGGACTTCTCCCACGTTGATGGTGTCGCCGTGGTCCACCAGGACGTCCGGTGGGACGGGGAGGACGGCGGCGTCCAGCTCGTGCGCGACGGTGTTCGAGCCGTGGGCGCCGGCCAGGGCTCCGAGTGCCTGCCAGTGATCGGCGTGCTGGTGCGTTGTCACGATCGTGCGCAGGCGTGGGCGGTTCGGGATGTGGCCGAAAAGGTCGGACAGGCGCTCGTAGTCGTTGGCCGCGTCGATGAGCAACGCCTCGTTCGTGGACCGGCATACGAGCAGGTAGGCGTTGTTGTCCATCGGTCCGACGGAGATCTTCGTGATGGTCAGCGCGTCCAGGGTGCGGCGGGCCGCGGGGCCGCCTGGATCGACGTGACCGGTGTAGTTCTCGAGTACGTCCACGGTGGCAGACCGTAGTCGCTCGATGCGGCGGGACGCACACCTTCAGGTTGCATACAGGTCTCACTCATAGGGTAAGTAAGGATCAAGTTCCGAGCCCCGAGTACTCCGAAAGCACCAACGAACAGGTCCCCGCCTCTCGTGATTCCAGCACAACGACAGAAGCCCCGGACGGACCGCAAGGTCAGCTGGGACGTCCTCAGGGTCGTCGCGATCGGCTGTGTGTTGTTCCACCACGGCACGGTCACGAGCCTCGTCGACCACCCGTACCTGAACCCGATGCCGTTCACGTTCGACATGTCGATGGGTGCCAGCACGCTGATGGTGCTGTCGGCGTTCTTCGCCTGCGCCACGTTGAGCCACGGCCGGCCGGGGCAGTTCCTGTGGAGAAGACTCGCGCGGCTGTTGCCGGTCTACTTCGCCGCGGTCCTGCTCTCGTTCGCCGTGCAGCGGTGGGTCGCGCCGGCGGGGTGGAGTCAGCTCGAGGGCCGCGACCTCGTCTACAACCTGCTGCTGATCAGGCCCTGGTTCCCGGACGTGCACATCGTCGACTTCGCGTACTGGACGATTCCGGTGCAGGTCAGCGCGTTCATCGCGGGTGCGGTGCTGGTGCGGTACGTGCGTGGCAAGGCGGTGCTGGTCTTTCCGTGGGTGCTCATCGTGACGCCGTTGGTGCTGCGGGAACTGATCGACTACTCGAGCACGCTGGACCTGGCCTACAACGCGACTTCGGTCCACCGTGCGCAGCTCTTCGCCGCAGGAATTGCCATCTGGCTGTGGTCGAAACATCGCATGGGCACGGCGCATCTCGTCGCGGTGCTGGCCGCCACCCTGGTGGCGCAGGCGATTCACACGGAGGAGTACGGAGCCACGGCCGGCTTCGGAATTTTTCTACTCCTGGTGTGCGCGGCGGCCGGCGGACCCGACTGGGTGTTCTTCAGGCCGATCCGCCGGCCCGTCACGTGGCTCGCCGGCATCTCCTACGGCATCTACCTGGTGCACCAGGCGATCGGCACCGTGGTGATGGACCGCATGCACGCCGTTGGGCTGCGGTCCTGGGCGCTGCTCGCCGTGTTCATCACCTCGGCGGTCCTGCTCGGCTGGCTGCTGACGAAGTTCGTCGAACGGCCCGCCTACCGGTTCCTGACTCAGATCCAGTCGGGCAGCTCCGGCAGCTCACCGCGCAGGCCGGTGCCGTCGGTCCTGCCGGTCAGCCAGCCCAGGACGGCGCTGGCGGACCCGCTCACCGAGCTGCGGCTCGCCGGCCCGCTGACCGTCCAGATGCGCTGAGTGCCATCCGGCAGGGCTACCTCGATGCTGAACGGGTCGACCCTGCCCTCGAACTGCTTCACGGCGTCGTCGAGGAACTCCTCCACGAAGTCCGCGGGCAGGTCCTCGAAGCCGACGCCGTAGTTCAGGTCGATGAGGTGGATCCACACCTCGCGCAGCCGGAACAGCGGCACCTGCGACGCCGGGATCGAGGCGCCCTTGGGTGCCGTGACCTCCGAACGCCACGAGTGCGCCGGCATCTCCCGGCACGCGTTCTCGAAACGGACGCACGCGGAGTCCAGGTCGGCCTTGATCACCTGCAGGATGCGGCGCGCGCCCTCCTCGATGTCGGCGTCGCGATCGGCTCGCGACGCGTAGGCCTGGTGCTCGACCCCGGTTCGCGCCCAGGTGAGCAGGTTCACCAGCGCGTCCGCGTTGCGCGCGAGGTGGGTGACGACGTGTCCGCGGGTCCAGCCGGGGAGCAGGCTCTGACCGCGGATCGCGGCCTGGTCCAGCTCCTCGACGACCTCGTACAGCACGTCCGTCGCCTGACGCACCGCGTTGATGTGCCGGTCGGGCACTCCGCGCGGCGCGGGTACGGAGGTGTGCTGCGTGGACGGCGTGTAGGTCATGTGTGCTGCCTCTCCCCGACGTTGAGGCTCTGATCGAAGTGACCAGCCTAGGAGTAAATGCAGCTCAGGGGAATGCGACCGGAGACGGATCCGTTTTTGTCGGTGGTCGCACCTAGCATGGTCGGCGGGTCGCTCACAGCCTCCAAAACGATGCTAGTACGCTTCGAACGCTTGTTCGGAAGAGTGTGGCGTGAGTGACCCGCCGACAGC
>JAVXWK010000876.1:0-13791 GCA_032230575.1 Pseudonocardiales bacterium
GTCGACGAGCTTCAGGACCGGAGTCGCGACGGCCATGATCTCGCCGGGCGTGCGGTAGTTGACCTCCAACCGGCGGTAGGTGAACCGGTCGAACACCGAACCCCAGCTCCGCACGCCACCCGCGGCCTGGCGCTGGGCCAGGTCACCGACGACCGTCATGGACCTGTTGGGGCAGCGGCGCAGCAGGACACGCCAGTCCATTGCGGACAGTTCCTGTGCTTCGTCGACGACGACATGTCCGTAGGTCCACGTGCGATCGTCAACTGCACGTTCGGCAAGTGTGCGGTGGTCGCGCACCTCGTGCCGCACGGCCAGCACGTCGGCGTTGACGAAGTCGGTGACGATGTACTCGTCGTCGTCCGCGCGTTCGTCGATGGAGAGAACGTCCATCACGCCGCGCGCGTATTCGAGTTGTTCTTCCTCCTCACGCTTCGCAGCGCGTTCAGCGGCGCCGTCGGACCCGAGCAACTCGGCGAGTTCGTCGAGCAGCGGCACGTCGGACACCGTCCACGCGTCGGCGTCCTCCCGGTACAGCTCCGGCACTCCGATCCGGAAGCACCGGCCCCGGTACAGGTCGGCGAGCAGCTGCTCCGGGGTGAGCCGCGGCCACAACCTGTCGACGACGTCGCGCAGTGCGTCGCTGTGCCGGAGCTCGTGGCGCACGTCCTCCTCGATCTCCGGCCAGTCGACGCCGATCAGCCGCATCGCCGGCGCGACGAGCTCCTCGGCGAGCGCGAGGAAGAAGTACTTGCGGGCGGCGTTGTGCGGCAGCCCGTAGTACCGCGTCTTCTCGCGCGCGACGGCGGCGACGTGCGCGTCGAGCGGGACTACGACGTCCTCCAGCTCGATCTCGACGGGTTCGTCGGGAAGCTCCTGCCGGTCGGCGACAGCGACGGCCAGCAGGTCCAGAACTGATATATCGCCTTTCAGCCGTTGCAACGACGGGGTGTCCTCGACGTCGGCAACGACGCCGGGGTAGAGCTCGCCGGGCGTCCCGAACACCACGTCGGTCTCGCCCAGCGATGGCAGGACGTCGCCGACGTAGTTGAGGAAGCCGGTGTTCGGACCGACGATCAGCACACCGTGCCGCGACAGGCGTTCACGACGCGTATACAACAGGTATGCCACGCGGTGCAGGGCCACGGCGGTCTTTCCGGTGCCCGGACCGCCCTCGATCACCAGCACGCCGGGACCCGAGTAGCGGATGATCTCGTCCTGTTCGGCCTGGATGGTCGAGACGATGTCGCGCATCGTCGCGGTCCGCGGCGCGTTGAGGGCGTCGAGCAGCGCTGTCGTGTCGGACAGCAGTTCGTCGTCGTGGAAATCTCGCAGCTCCCGGTCGCGGACGCGGAAGTGGCGGCGCAGCACCAGGCCTTCCGGGTTCGCGGCGGTCGCGGTGTAGAACGGCCGCGCCGCCGGCGCCCGCCAATCCAGCAGCAGCGGTTCGAACTCGTCGTCGAACAAGCCGACGCGTCCGATGTAGGTGCATTCACCCTTCGCGGAGTCGATACGACCGAAGACCAGTCCCTCCTCCGCCGCGCGGTACTTCCCGACCTCCCTGGTCAGCACGTGCACGGCGGCTTCGCGGTCCAGCCTCTGGGTGGTGCCGTCTCGCAGCACGGCCGCAAGGTCCTCGGCCGCTTTGTTCCGTTCCCGATCGAGCTTTTCATACAGAGAGGTGATCCGTGCCTGTTCGCTCGCCAACACCTTGCCCCCTGTGATACAATAATTCTGTCTTCCCGGAAAATTCATTCCGAAAATACAAAGCCATTCTTTGTATCACAGTTCAGCCGCGCACGGCACCCTTTGCGAGATCCGCGATGAAATTGCGTGCGCCGATGAGGAAGACGATCAGCAGCGGGATCACCGCGAGCACCGTTCCCGCCATCAGCATGCCGTAGTCGGTGTCGTGCGTGCGGTTGAGCTGGCCCAACGCGACCTGCAGCGTCACCTCGTCCGGGTCGACCAGGACGACGAGCGGCCACAGGTAGTCGTTCCACACGCTGATGAACGTGAAGATCCCGAGGAACGCGAGCGCCGGCCGCACCACCGGCAGTCCGACGTGCCAGTACTGCCGGAAGAATCCGCAGCCGTCGAGCCGCGAGGCCTCCAGCAATTCGTCGGGCACCGCACCCGAAATGTACTGACGCATCCAGAAGATGCCGAACGCGTTGATCACCGCGGGCACGACAAGCGCTTTCAGCGACCCGACCCAGCCGAGCTGCGCCATCACCACGAACTGCGGGATCGCCGAGAGTTGCGGCGGGATCATCATCGTGCCGAGCAGCAGTACGAACAGCGCGTTGCGGCCGGGAAAGCGGAACTTGGCGAACGTGAAAGCCGCCAGCGAGTCGAACACCAGCACCAGCACCGTCGCACCGGCGGCCGCGAGCACGGTGTTCAGCATCGACCCGAAGAAGTCGATCTCCTCGAACACCTTGCCGACGTTGACGAGCAGTTCGCCGCCCGGTGTCAGCGCGGGCGGGAACTTGAGGATGTCCTCCGTCGTGTTGGTCGCCATGACGACCATCCAGTAGAACGGGAACAGCGACACCAGCACGCCCAGCACCAGCACGACGTGACGCTTCACGGCCTCTCCCCCCGCTGCACGAGCCGCCAGTTGATGATCGAGAAGACCAGCACGACCAGGAACAGGCCGACGCCGATCGTCGCGCCGTAGCCGAAGTCGTTGTGCTTGAACGCCTGCTGGTAGAGGTAGAGCACCATCGTCAGGCCGGACTGTCCCGGCCCGCCCTCCTCGCCGACGAGGATCTGTGCCTCGGTGAACGTCTGCAGCCCGCCGATCGTCGACGCGATCACGGTGAAGAGGATCACCGGCTTCATCATCGGGATCACGATGCGCCACAACGTCTGCCAGCGGCTCGCACCGTCCACAGTGGCCGCGTCGAGCACCTCGCCCGGAATCGCCTGCAGCCCGGCGAGGTAGATGATCGCGTTGTAGCCGGTCCACTGCCACACGATCAGCGCCGAGATCGAGACCTTGATGCCCCACTCGCTCGTCAGCCACGGCACCGCTCCCCCGCCGATCCACTCCAGCACGGCGTTGAGCAGGCCGAAGTGACTGCTGAAGATCGACCCGAACACGATCGCGACCGCCACGAGCGACGTCACGCTCGGCACGAAGTAAGCGATCCGGTAGAAGGTCGTGAACCTGATGGACGAGTGCAGCACGTAGGCGATCACCAGGCCGAGGAACAGCGTCGGCACCGTGGACATCACCCATATCTCGAGGGTGTTCACGAGAGAGAGCCAGAAGATGTCGTCGGTGACCAGGAACTTGAACTGGTCGAGCCCGACGAACTTCATCTCGCCGATGCCGTCCCACGTGTGGAACGCCAGATAGCCGAGGAACACCATCGGGAACAGCCCGAACACGCCGAACAGCAGGAAGAACGGCGAGATCGCCAGGTACTGCGGCAGGTACTTCCTCATAGCCAAGACCTCCTCACGTCAGCCCCACGTGGTCGGCGATCCTGCGGGCCTTGTGCTGCACGTCGCGCCACGCCTCCTCAGGTGGTTTGCCGACGGTCTCGACGTTGGCGAGCTCGTCGTAGAACAGCTGCGCGAGCCGCGGCTCCCACGGGCTCATGTACGCGACCGGCACCCGTTTCGCGGAATCGGCGAACGTGTCGACGATGATCTGGCCGCCGAAGAAGTCGTCCGGCTGGCGCAGGTCAGGGCTCGCGAACGCGTCCGGCGTGGACGGGAACAGGCCGAGTTCGAGGAAGCCGCGCACCTGCTGTTCCGGGGTGAGCAGCCAGGTGACGATCTCGAACGCACTCTCGGGCTCGCGGCAGTACCTGGTGATGCTCAGGAACGAACCGCCCCAGTTCGCGGCGCCGCCGGGAGTCGGGGCGACGCGCCACAGCCCCTTGGAGTCGGGTGCGCCCGCCTTCAGGTCTGCGGCGGCCCACGACGCGCCGATCATGCTCGCGACCTCGCCGGTGGTGAGGGCGGCGTTGACGTCGGGGCTGCCGTCCTGCATGGCGGCGTTGATGCCGAGCTGGTGTGCCTTGATGGCCAGGTCCCAGGCGTGCCGGACGTGGTCGTCGCCGCCGATATATTGCTTCTTCTCGTCCACGAGCTGGCGCTTCGACTGCGCCATCGCCATGTTGTAGACGAGGCGGAGGTTGAGGATCATCGACGCGTCCTGCTTCAGGACGACGCCGGCGTCGAAGTAGTCCTCCCAGGTTCGGATGCTCTCGGCTTTGACGCCGTGGCGGTCGAAGACGTCCTGGCGGTAGTAGAGGCCGGTGGGGCCGGTGTCGATCGGGAAGCCGATCATGCGGCCTTCCGCGGTGATGCCCTGCTGCCACTTCCAGTGGAGGTACGCCGGTTTGAACTTGTCCGCGCCGAGCATCTGCAGGTCGACGAACTCCTCGGCGTTCGGGAAGAACGCGGAGATGTCCTCGCCCTTGAGACCGGTGATGTCGGGGACGTGGGACTTGCCGGCGAGGTTCGTCATCAGCTTCGCCTTGAACTGCGCGCCGGCCTTGAGGGGTCGCAGTCCGGGGAACTTCGCGGTGGCCTCTTCGAGCGACTTCTCGCTCAGGCCGCCCGACCACATCCACAACGTCATGCCGTCGCGTGACTCGGTCGCGCACCCTGCCGCGGCCAGACCCATCAATGCGAGGAACGCGCGCCTGTTCATGCGAGCTCGCTGATCGTCGGGGCGGCTGTCGCACCACCGGGCCTTTGGACCGAGTACGCGGCGGCCTTGTTGGCGAACTGGAGACGTTCGCTCAACGGCATGCCCGTCAACGTCGCGTGCACGAACGCCGCGCCGAACGCGTCGCCGGCTCCGGTGCTGTCGATGCAGTCAACATTGATTCCGTCAACCTCGGCGTGCTCACCAGTCATGTTGTCCACTGCGAGTGCACCTCGCGCACCTCTCGTCACGACGGCGATGGGGACGACGTCGGCGAGCTTCTTCAGGGCGTTCCACGGCGTGTCGGTGCGCGTGTAGGCCATCGCCTCCACCTCGTTGGGCATGAACGCGTGACAGTGCTCGAGCTGGTGCAGCAGTTCCGGCCGCCACTGCTGCGTCGGGTCCCAGCCGACGTCGGCGAAGACCAGCCCCGGAAGATCCAGAACTGATATATCGGCGACGGGGTCGAGGTGCACGATCGACGCTTTCGTCGACGGTGCCGTCGTGTGCAGCACGGGCGGCGGCGTGCCGTGGGTGATGAGGGCGCGGTCGTCGTCGTAGGCCAACGCGACCGTCACGGGCGTCGGCCAGTCCTCGAAGCGCCGAGAGCAGGTGAGGTCGACGCCCTCGTTCGCGAGGAAGTCCCAGCAGAGGGTGCCGTGGGCGTCGTCACCGAACGCCGCGGCCAGCACCGGCCGGGTGCCGAGGCGGGCGAGGGCGACGGCGAAGTTCGCGATACCGCCCGGTCCGCTCGCCATGCCACCGGTCCAGAGCTCCTCGCCCGGCGTCGGTGGCTTGGGCAGTCCGGTGAAGACCAGATCGTAGAAGAGCAGTCCGGACAGGTAGACATCGTTGTCATCCCCGACGTGGCGCACGCTGCTCCCTTCCAAGGTTGCGCAAGAGCGTGCGCCAGACGTGCGCGAGTTGGCAAGAGTTTGCTCAAGTTTGCGCGACTTGGGAGGTACGGTGGCCGCATGCTTCCCCAGAGCAGACGTGAGCTGATACTGCGCACCCTGCGCGCGGACGGGCCGAGCGAGGTGCGCTCGCTCGCCGACAAGCTCGGCGTCAGTCAGGCGACGATCCGCCGCGACCTCGAACATCTCGACGCCGACGGCAAGCTGACCCGCGTGTACGGCGGGGCCATGACCCTTGACTCTGGCGAGGTCGACAGCGACGACGTCGACGACCCGTTCGCTGAAGTCGCCACCGAACGAGCTGAGGACAAGGACGCTGTCGCACGCGCGGCGGCCGCGATGGTTCAGGACGGCGAGACCGTCTTGCTCGACATCGGCACCACGATGCACCGGCTCGCCCACCACCTGCACGGCAAGCGGATCACCGTCATCACGAGCAACCTCGCCGTGTTCGACGAGCTGCGCGACGACGCCGACGTCGAGCTCGTGCTGCTCGGCGGCATGGTGCGGCGGCGCTACCACTCGCTGGTCGGGTTTCTCACCGAGGACAACCTGCGCCAGGTCCACGCGGGCCGGCTGTTCCTCGGCACCAGCGGCGTGCGGGGCGACGGCGCCGTCATGGACACGACTCTCGTCGAGGTACCGCTCAAGCGGGCCATGATCAAAGCCGCGGACCAGGTCGTGCTCGTCGCGGACGGCGGGAAGTTCCCCGGCGTCGGCGTCGCACGCGTCTGCGGACCCGACGACCTCGACGTCGTCGTCACCACCGCGTCGGCCGACCAGGCGACGCGGCTCGCACTGGAGGAAGCCGAAGTGGACGTGGTTACGGCATGAAGCTGGTCATCCTGGGCGGCGGAGGCTTCCGCGTACCGCTCGTATACCGCGCGTTGCTCGCGGATCGGTCGCTCGGCCGCGTCACCGAGGTCGTGCTGCACGACCTCGACGCCGACCGGCTTGCTGCCGTCGGCGGCGTCCTGGCCGAGCTCGCGACTGATATATCGGATGCTCCCAGCGTGACGACGTCGACGGACCTCGACGACGCACTGCGCGGTGCGGACTTCGTGTTCTCGGCGATCCGGGTCGGCGGGCTCGACGGACGCGCGGCCGACGAGGGCGTCGCGGCCGGTTGTGGCGTGCTCGGGCAGGAGACGGTCGGCGCGGGCGGCATTGCATACGGGCTGCGTACCGTGCCTGTCGCGCTCGACATCGCACGCCGTATATCAGTTCACGCGCCAGACGCGTGGGTCATCAACTTCACCAACCCCGCCGGCATGGTTACCGAGGCGATGTCGGCGCACCTCGGCAACCGCGTCATCGGCATCTGCGACTCCCCTGTCGGGCTTGGCCGCCGGGTCGCCCGCGCCGTCGGTGCCGATCTCGAGGACGCGTGGCTCGACTACGCCGGGCTCAACCACCTCGGCTGGCTGCGCGGCGTCCACGTGCACGGGCGCGACGTGCTGCCGGATCTGCTCGCCGACACCGAGCGGCTGGAGTCGTTCGAGGAGGGCAAGCTCTTCGGTGCGGAGTGGCTGCGGACGTTGGGTGCCATCCCGAACGAGTACCTGCACTACTACTACTTCACGCGCGAGGCGGTGGAGTCCGGCGCGTCACGCGGGGCGTTCCTGCTGGAGCAGCAGAAGCAGTTCTACGCGGCACCGTCGTTGGACAGCTGGGAGCGGACGCGTCTCGAACGCGAGCAGACCTACATGGCCGAGACGCGCGACGACGAACGCGATACCGACGACCTCGACGGCGGCGGCTACGAGCAGGTCGCGCTCGATCTGATGCACGCCATCGCGTCCGACAAACGCACGACCCTGATCCTCAACGTGCCGAACAAGACAACGTTGTCATGCCTGGACGCCGACGCCATCGTCGAAGTGCCGAGCCTGGTCGACGCCAACGGAGCGCGGCCTGTCGCGGTCAGCCAGGTGCCCGACGAGGGCGTCGGACTCGTCACGGCACTCAAGGTCGTCGAGCGCGCCACCATCCAGGCCGCCATCAGTGGCGAGCGCGCGCACGCGGTGAAGGCCTTGGCGCTGCATCCGCTCGTCGACTCCGTCAGTGTCGCTCGCAAGATCGTCGACACCCACCCGTTCCTGTCTGGAGTTTTCCGTGCACGATGACCGGCGGCTCGTGGAGGACCGGCTGTCGCGGGCGTTGACGACCCGCGTCATCCCGGCGATATATCAGTCGTCCGTCCCGTTCACCGTCGAGATGTGGCGGGTGCCGGACGAACCGATCCCGTTCGCGCAGGCGATGGAAGACGCCGAATGGGAGCCGTTCGAGATCGGCGACAGGTGGGGTGCGCCGTGGTCGACGACGTGGTTCCGCGTCAAGGCGACCATGCCGCAAGAGTGGCCCAGCAATGAACACGGCGAGCACGTCGAGGCCGTCTTCGACCTCGGGTTCGAGGACGCGTGGCCCGGCAACCAGGCCGAAGCGCTTGTGTACAAGCTGGATGGAACGCCCATAAAGGGTGTCGCGCCGCGCAACAAGCACGTGCCGATATCCGATATATCGGTCGAGTCCGGTCTCGTCGAGTTCGTCATCGAGGCCGCGGCGAACCCGGACATCCTCAAGCACGACTTCCAGCCCACTCCGTTCGGCGACAAGAAGACCGCCCCGCCGGCCCTGATGTACCGGCTGGACAAGGCGGAGCTCGCGGTGCTGAACGAGACCGTCTGGCACCTGAGCCTCGACCTCGAGGTGCTGCGGGACCTCATGCTGGAGTTGTCCCTCGACGATCCACGCCGTCACGAGATCCTGCGCGCCATCGAACGGTCGCTCGACACCCTCGACCCGCACGACGTGCCGAACACCGCACAACAGGCGCGCGACGAACTCGTCGACGTCCTGAGCAGGCCGGCACACGCGAGCGCGCACACGTTGTCGGCGATCGGCCACGCCCACATCGACTCCGCCTGGCTGTGGCCGCTGCGGGAGACCGTGCGCAAGGCGTCCCGCAGCTTCGCGAACGTCACCTGGCTCGCGACCCAGTACCCGGAGTTCGTGTTCGCCGCCTCCCAGGCCCAGCAGTACGCGTGGGTCAAGGAGAACCAGCCGAGGATCTACGAACGTATGCAGCAGGCCGCGAAGAACGGCCAGTGGCGCCCGGTCGGCGGCATGTGGGTCGAGTCCGACGCGAACCTCCCCGGTGGCGAGGCGCTCGCCCGCCAGCTGACCCACGGCAAGCGCTTCTTCCTCGACGAGTTCGGCGTCGAGTGCGAGGAGGTGTGGCTGCCCGACTCGTTCGGCTACACGGCGGCGTTCCCGCAGTTAGCGGTTCTAGCGGGCGCGAAATGGTTTCTCACCCAGAAGCTGTCGTGGAACCAGACGAACAAACTGCCGCACCACACGTTCTGGTGGGAGGGCATCGACGGCAGCCGCGTCTTCACGCACTTCCCGCCGGTCGACACCTACAACGCGGAGATCCTCGGCAAGGAGCTCTCCCACGCCGTCCGCAACTACGCCGAGAAGGGCCGCGGCACCAGGTCGCTGCTGCCGTTCGGGTTCGGCGACGGCGGTGGTGGCCCCACCAGGGACATGGTCGAACGCGCCCGCCGCCTGAAGAACCTCGAAGGCTCCCCCAAGGTCGAGATCGAGCCGCCGCACGAGTTCTTCCACAAGGCCCAGGCCGAGTACCCGGACGCGCCGGTGTGGTCGGGCGAGCTGTACCTGGAGTTGCACCGCGCCACCTTCACCACCCAGTCGCGCACCAAGGCCGGCAACCGCCGCAGCGAACACCTGCTGCGCGAAGCCGAGCTGTGGGCCGCGACCGCAGCCGTCCACAACGGACACGACTACCCGTACGACGAGCTCGACGCGTTGTGGAAAACCGTGCTGCTGCACCAGTTCCACGACATCCTGCCGGGCAGCTCCATCGCGTGGGTGCATCAGGAGGCCGAGCAGACCTACGCGGACGTCGCGGAACACCTCAGCAAGATCACGCGCAGCGCCCAGGAGTTGCTCGGCGGCGGCGTGTTCAACACGAGCCCGCGCGACCGCGCCGAAGTCGTTCTCAGCGACGGCAAGCCGATCTTCGTGACGGCGCCGGCGTCCGGCATCGGTACCGAAGGCGAGCCCACGAACCCGGTCACCATCAACGGCCGTGTGCTCGACAACGGCCTGGTGCGGGTGGAGTTCGACGAGAACGGCCTGATGACGTCGGTCGTCACCAATGGCCGCGAAACCCTCGCCGGGCCGGGCAACCTGCTCCAGCTCCACCCCGATTTCCCGAACTACTGGGACGCCTGGGACATCGACGCCCACTACAAGCGCAAGCACACCGACCTCGTCGACGCCGACGAGGTGACGTTCGAGAGCCACGGCCCGCTGCGCGCGACGGTCCGCGTCGTCCGCTCGTTCGGCCAGTCCAAGATCACCCAGCTGATCTCGCTCAACGCCGGCTCCAAGCGGATCGACATCGACACCGAGATCGACTGGCACGAGTCGGAGAAGATCCTCAAGGCCGCGTTCCCGCTGGACGTCCACGCCGAACGGTCCGCCGCGGAGATCCAGTTCGGGCACGTCCACCGCCCCACCCACACCAACACCAGCTGGGACGCCGCGCGGTTCGAGGTGTACGCGCACCGCTGGGTCCACGTCGCCGAGCCGGGCTTCGGCGTCGGCGTGCTCAACGACTCCACCTACGGCCACGACATCACACGGCACGGACGCGCGACCGTCGTGCGGTTGAGTCTCGTGCGCGCGCCGCACATCCCGGACCCACACGCGGACCAAGGCGTGCATCGGTTCCGTTATGCGCTGCTACCCGGCGCGGACGTAGGTGCGACTCTCGCGGAGGGTTACGCGCTTAACCTGCCGTTGCGAGTGTTGCCAGGCGCGGCCGACCACAGGCCGTTGGTGTCCATCGACTCCGATGCCGTGGCCGTGGAGTCGGTGAAGCTCGCCGACGACAAGTCCGGTGACGTCGTCGTCCGCCTGTACGAGTGCCTCGGCGGACGGGCGCGGTTCACGCTCACGCCTGGTTTCGAGTGCGCACGCGCGCAGGTGACAGATTTGCTCGAACGACCACAACAGACCGTGTCGCTGGAGGACATCGAGCTGCGGCCGTTCCAGATTCTCACCCTCAGAATGGGACGTCTGAAAGCGACTGAGTGATGTCCGGTCGGTGTCCGCGCTAGCTTCGGCAGCGTGGACACCGATCTGTTGCGGCAGCTCAACGACGACGTCTGGCACCCGTTCCGGCTCGCCTACTCGAAGCTGGACGCGCAGGCGTTCCTGGAGCTGCACGCGCCCGAGCTGATCCGTGCGGGCGGACCGGCCAAGCAGGTGTCCGGGTTCGCCGACTACTCGGAGCAGATCGAGAAGTGGTTCACCGATCTCGCGGACCGCGGCAGCTCGGTGACCATCTCGTTCAGGTTCGCCGAACGAATCGCATCGAAGGACCTCGCCAGCGAACGCGGCATCTTCAAGATCGTGTCGAAGCGCGCTGACGGCGACGAGCGCACGTTCTACGGCCGCTTCCACACATATGCGCGACACACCGACGGACGTTGGCGCATCTGCTCCGACTACGACACCGACGAACGGGAAGCAACGCTGGATCAGGAGTTCGCCGCCGCAGCCGATGTCGACGACGTCGAGGCGTTCAGCTCACAGGTCGTCGCAAGGGTCTGATCCTGGGGTCTGATCCTGGGCGGCGTCGTCCTTAACTACGCTCGTCCGCAAATGGACACCACCACTTCTCGCCGCGTGCCGCTCGTGATGGGCATCGCCGTGTTCGTGCTGTTGCTGGACCAGGCCACGAAGTACTGGGCCGAGAGCGCGCTGACCGGCCGCGCGCCCATTCCCGTGCTCGGAGAGTTCCTGCAGCTCAGGCTCCTCTACAACCCCGGCGCCGCGTTCTCGATCGGCTCGGGGTCGACGTGGATCTTCACCATCGTCGCGGCCGTCGCCGTCGTGCTGCTCGCGCGGTACGGCCTGCAGCCGCAGACCAAGCTGCGGGCGGCCGCGCTCGCGTTGATGCTGGGTGGCGCGACGACGCACCTGCTCGACCGGCTGTTCCGGCCGCCGGGTTTCGCGCGCGGGCACGTCGTCGACTTCATCGACTACAACGGCTGGTTCGTCGGCAACGTCGCGGACATCGCGCTGGTCTGCGGCGCGATCCTGCTCGTGCTGCTGAGCTTCACGCCGACGAAGCAGCCTGCTTCGTAAGCGTGTCCGCGCGGCGGGTGGTCTCGGGCAGGCGGTAGCGCGGGGCGAGACGCAGCACCTCGGCGCACGCCCGGTCCAGGTCGATCTTGTGGCCGACCGATACGAACACCGGCTTCACGCCGTCCTGGGTCCGCAACGCCCGGCCGACCACGTCGCCGTCCATGACGAGGTCGCTCATCGACCCGCGGGCGTGGCCGGGCGGGTCGAACTCGCCCATCGGGTTCTTGGCGACCCCGATGCTCGGGATGCCCGTGTGCACGCCGAGATGGCAAGCCAGGCCGAACCTGCGCGGGTGCGCCAGCCCCTGACCGTCCGCTGCCAACAGGTCCGGCGCGACCGTCACCTGATCGAGCGCCCGCAACAACACCGGCATCTCCCGGAACGCGAAGAGCCCGGCAATATATGGGAAGTCCGTCGTGTCCTCGACGACCACCTCGTCCAGCACGACCAGCGTCTTTGCATCGAACACCACGCAGACGCCCGCAACTGTGTCATTGCCACGGTAGCCGACATCGAGGCCCGCGACGGTTTCTACGCGCAGGTCAGGGGCACTGCTGGTGATCACCTGGGTGCGCAGGCGTTCTTGCAACGCGACGGCGTCTTCAACCGTTCTGGGCCACTCCACGGGCGACAGTGTGCCGTGACGTGTTGTAGTGGGCGGCGAGGAGGTCGTCGCCGAAGTCACCCGAATGACGACGCCAGACGGTGTGGACGTGGTTGGCCTCGTTGGCCGTGTTGTCGTACTCGATGAGCAGTTCCGGGCCCTGTATCCGGTAGTAGTGGCCCTCACCGCGCCGCAGCGAGCCCTCCCACGAGAAGTGCAGGCGTTCCTGGTCGATGCGCGCGAACTCGTCGTCGGCGAGCTCGAACGCGAGCCGGTCGAGGTAGAAGCGGACGATGTCGACGAGCAACTCCCCCGCCGGCTTGCCGAGCTGTGCCGGTGTCACGCCGACCGGTTCGGACGGGCTGACGCGCGGCGAGTTGCCGCTGCGGATGTCGTGCGGCGCGGTGTCCGAGACGACGGCCAGGCGGCGGGCGGTCGGGCCCATGCGGTCGAGGAGCTCGCGGGCCAGTTCCTCTTCGAGGCGCAACGGCTGGCCGACGACGTGGCCGCGGTAGGTGACGCGGGCCGGGTTCGCGCCGAGGAAGAACGGAGTCGCCGAGACGCGGCCGTCGGCGACGACGACGTTGACCGACAGGTGGTGCCCCTCGATGCGCCAGCCCCACGGCTCGTCGCCGCTTGGCGTGCCGAAGAGCACCGTCCAGAAGTCGCCGCTGTGCCGGTCGCGGTTCCCGCCCTCTCGGTGGTCGAGCACGTCTTCCAGTGCCATCACCGCCGCGGCCTGCGCATAAGCGTGAGGGCTTAGAACAGTCGCGAGCATGCCGTGCACGGCTTTGCGCTGGTCACGGCGAAGCTCGCCGAGCACGAGGCCCGCTCGTGCACCGGGTGTATACGCCCAGCGGTGCCTCAGGTCGTCGTCGGTGACCGCGCGAATACCGTGTTCGCGCTGGTCACCGGCGAGCATACTAATATATTGGTGCGTGGCGTCAGCGACGTCGTGCAGCATCATTCGAACTTATAGGCCTTGAGGTTGCGGAGCAGCAGGTAGCAGTTCTGCAGCGCGCCCGAGGTGTCGCCGAGTGAGCGGTAGATGCCCCACTTCGGCCGCAACCTGTCGTCGAGCCACGTGTCGACGTTGTCCTTCGTCGCGTCGAGCACGGTCCGCCCGCCCTCGCGGACGACCCAGCGGACGCGCCCGGTGCCGTTGCCGACCTTGATCTCCACCTCGGTGTCGATCCACTTGTTGTGCAGCGGTTCGAGGTCGACCTTGCCGACGAGCACGTTGCCCTCGGTGATCTTGAACTCGATCGTCTGGACGCCGCCGGTGCGGCGCAGCGACATGACCGTCACGGGCGACGAGCCGAGGCCGGGCATCTTCGTCTGCATGATGTGGGTGAACGAGGTCGTCGACTTCAACGAGCTCGGGATGAACATGGAGTAGGTCCACTTCCACGTCTCACCGTTGT
>JAVXWK010000879.1:0-3700 GCA_032230575.1 Pseudonocardiales bacterium
GCACTTCTTGCCGAGCAGGGCGTTGCCGCCGTAGCCGGAGCCGTAGCTCCAGATCATCCGCTCCTCGGGGAACTGGGTGATGTACTTCGTGTCGCTGCACGGCCACGGGACGTCCTGCTGTCCTGCCTCGAGCGGCGCGCCGACCGAGTGCAGGCACGGGACGAAGTCGGCGTCCTCACCCATCCCTTCGAGCACCTTGGTGCCCATGCGGGCCATGATGCGCATCGAGCACACGACGTACGCCGAGTCGGTGATCTCGACCCCGAACATCGGGGAGTCCGCCTCCAGCGGGCCCATGCAGAAGGGGATGACGTACATCGTGCGGCCGCGCATGGAGCCGCGGTAGAGGTCGGTCATCACCGCCTTCATCTCGTCCGGGTCCATCCAGTTGTTCGTCGCTCCGGCGTCGGCCTCGTCCCGCGAGCAGATGAACGTGCGGTCCTCGACGCGGGCCACGTCGGACGGGTCGGAGGCGCACCAGAAGGAGTTCGGCTTCTTGTCCTCGGCGAGGCGCACGAGGGTGCCCGCGTCGACGAGGGCGCTGGTGAGCCGGTTCCACTCGCCGTCGGAGCCGTCGCACCACACGATCTGTTCCGGCTGGGTCAGCTCGGCGACGTCCTGGACCCAGGACAGCAACCGGCGGTGGGTCGTCGGAGCGTCGAGCGCTTCGGCTGTCATCTCTGGTCCGCATCCCTTTCGATTTCCGGTCACGGTAACCCCTGGAGCACCCTCCGTGGCAGGGGGGTTGTGGCGGCACCGTAAGGGGTACCTCCTGAATCGCCCCTGTCGCCCCCCAACCGGGAGTCCTCCGATGTCCTTCCGCCGATCCACCCCGCAGAACCGCTTCGTCCGTGACGCCGGCAGCACCGCCACCGGGTTCCTCATCGCGATCGTGGTCCTCGTGGCCCTCGGTGTGGCCGCGTTCTTCTACTTCGGGGGCAGGGCCGACGTGAACATCAAGGAGCCCAACGTCGACGTGAGCACCAGCGCCTCGCCCAGCTAGGAGTCCCGAGACCTGGGACGCAGAAAGGCCCGCCGGTCGAGACCGGCGGGCCTTTCTCGCTGACTGGGTCAGACGGTCACGGTGTTCCGGTGCAGGGGGCCACATAGGTCAGCGTGTAGCTCGCAAGCACGGCGGGCGGCCCGGGAGCCGCTGCCACCACGGCGATGGTCACCATGGTCGGCACGGAGTTCAGCAGCTTGGGAGCCGCGGTCAGCTGGGCGGCCGTCGCGTAGGTCTTGTTCGCGGCGTAGTACGCCTCTTCGGCACCCTTGACGGTGCTGGCCTCGGTCTTGCAGGCGGCGGTCTGGCTGTTGTCCTGGATCCCGGCGACGGAGAAGACGACGACCCCGGCCAGGATGCCGAGGATGGCGATCACGATAAGGAGCTCGACGAGCGTGAAACCCGACTCCTCGTCTGCGGCTGCACGGATCTTGGCGAGCATGGTGTGCCTTCCGGTTGCGAGGGGCGGCTTGGGGCGCCCCTACAAAGGGATTGTCGGCCGTTTGGGTGAGGACTAAAGGAAACGAACGGGTGCGCAACAACACCAATCGGTGCGTTTTCGGACCGTTCGGTCAACCAACGGTCCATTCGTTCACCGTGGGGAAGGTCCCGTTGACCGTTCCGCCCGCATTTGCGAAGGTCACATCGGCCCGGGCGAGCGTGACGCCGCCAGAATCGGTGGCGGTCAGGACCACCCGGCGCTTGGTCTGACCCAGGGCCGGGACCGAGATCATCGCCCCGGCGTAGCCGGCCGCAGCCGTCATCGACGACGCCAGATGCCGTACGACGACGCCCCGGTCGGCCACCGTCCAGGCCACCGAGGTGATGCCGAGGTCGACGACCGACGCGGGTGCGTAGACGGTGCCGTGCAGCGCTAGCACGGTCGTCGCGCCGGACGCCTTGAGCATCGCGGTCGTGGTCGCCGAGCCGGTGACGTAGGGCTGGGCCACCGCGGTGCCGGAGACGGCGAGCACCGGAACCGAGAAGGCCACCGCGACCGTGATCCCATCGATCCACGCGTCGACCGGCGAGTTGTTCGGGTTGTTCACTGTCACGTCGAAGGACATCCCGTTCACCTGGGCCGCTGTGAGGCCGGCAAAGGCCGCGATGTCCGTGGTGCCGGGAACGAACGCGCCCGCGCTGCAGGTCGGCGATCCGGATCCGGGGCAGTCTTCCAGCGTCTGGGTCGGCGGCGTGACGCCGGCACCCGGAACCAGGGTGAGTGTGGTATTGCCGGTGCCGGCGACCGTCTCGGTCACCGTGACGGTCACCGTCACGGCGGTGGCGTCGGCCGGGACGATGGCGGCACCGAGACCGGCGAGGGTGAGCTTGGACGGTCCCTTGGCGGTGTTCGGGATCCGCACGTGAGCGACCGTCCCGTCCACGACGGCGCCCAGAGTCGGGGTGTCCCATCCCCATGCGCCGGCCGCGTTGGAGTCCGCGGAAGTCGCTGCGACAGCAGTCGTGGTCGACGGCACCGAGGCCGCCGAGGCCAGCCCGCGGACGACGATGTGCTGGTTGCTGACGCCGGTGACGAGGGCGCACAGCTGCATCCGGCCGCCGGTGACGTTCACCCGGCTGTCGCCGCCAAAGACCATGTCCACGCCGGCCGCGGTGACGTCACAGGCGCTCGTGGTCGGCGCGGCGGCGGTCGGGTAGGGCACGGCGGTGGACGCCGTCGTCCCCGGTGTCCATCCGCTGGCCGCGCCGCCGACCACGACGTCGCCGGTGCCGACGGTCAGCTCGTGCGTGCCCGCGTCACGGAAGTCGAAGAAGTAGGTGCCCGGCTGGAACCACACGACGGCCGACGCGCAGTTGAGCACGGTCTGCAGCGCCGCGGCGGACCGGTAGATGCCAGGCGAGAGCGAGACCGCCGTCCCGCAGGCGGGCAGGGTGGCGCGGATCGGCGTCGCGGCGGTCGACGGGGCGGGCCACGCCGGGTCGGTGGCCGTCCCCGCGGCGGCCACGGTGCAGGCGGGGGTCACCGTGCCGGCGGTGGAGCACGTGAGGCCACGCACGCTGCCCGAGCTGGTCAGCGTGGCGCCCGCGGGCACGGTGATCCGCTTGTTGGCCAGCACGTCACCCAGGGTCGGGAGCACGGCCGCGGCGGCGACCGAGACTCCTTCCGTTGCGTCCGCCGACAGCGCGAGGACCGACCCGTCGGGCTGGCTGGCGGAGCCGCCTCCGAAGGGGGCGCCGGAGCCGGCCCGCGGGTCGCAGGTGACGGTTACGGCCGTGGCGTTGTCCAGGGAGCCGGCCGGGAGCGTGAAGCAGGTGGCGGTCCCGGCGGCCTGGGTCCCGACGGTCAGCGTGGACCGGGCTGCGTTGATGGCGCCGTCGAGCGCGCCGCCGCCGGCGTACGTGCTCGTCGCCTCGGCCCGCACGCTGCCCGTGATTCGCTGCCCGGTTGCGGCGAACTGGAGCACGATGCCGATCCAGCTGCCGAAGACCATGAGGAACACCAGGGCGAGGACGAGCACGCTGCCCTCGTCACTGTCCTGGCGCACCGTCGTCAGCCGGCGGCCGAGCCACCTCACGGTGTTCTCCGGCGCCCGATGGCCCGGAACGAGCCACTCGCGTCGGTGATGTCGAGCGAGACGGTGACCGCGGAGCTGCAGACGACGGAGGCTCCGGCCTCTGACCGGCAGGTGACGGTGGGAGTGCCCACGACGCAGTGGCTCGCGGTGACACTGCTCG
>JAVXWK010000880.1:0-8656 GCA_032230575.1 Pseudonocardiales bacterium
CGCGATGGCGTCGTAGCCCATGCGGGTGAGCAACTCGCCGGTCCGGCTGCGCCACTGCAGGTCGTGCACCTTGCGGCCGCGGGAGATGAACTCCTCCGCCACCCCGAGCCCGGCGAGCAGGTCGAGCGTCGCCGGGTGGAACGTCGAAGCACGCGACGCGGTGCCGAGCGCGGGTCCCTGTTCCAGCACCGTGACCGGAACGCCCGCCCGCGACAACACGAGAGCCGCTGTGAGACCGACCGGTCCGGCACCAACGACGACGATCACGGCGCCAGCCGCCAATCGACGACCGCGTCCGGCACGAGCCTGCTCAACGCCCACCACGCCGTGGCGAGGTTCGAGGTGAGGATCGTGCGTTCCGTGCCCGCGTTGAGCTCCTTCAACGCGGCCAGCGTGAACATCCCGGTGCCGGTCATCAGCAGCACCTCGTCCTTGGGCCGATCTGCCGCGCGCACCTGCTCGACCAGCTCGGCGGTCGAGACGTCGTACGGCGAGAATCCCTTGCTGGAGCGCACTTTGACGATGTCGCGGACCTTGATCCCGGCGGCCTCCCAGTAGCCCTGCGAGAGGTCGGTGAGCCACTGCGCGTACGGCGAGACGAGCGTGACCTCGGTCGCGTCGATGCTCGCCAATGCCGCCAGCACGGTCCGCGTGACGGTCGTGACCTCGACCCCGAACCGCGCGCTGAGGTCGTCGCAGAACTCCTGCTCGCGCTCCGGGCCCTGCAGGTAGTGCGAACCGCTGCACTCGGCGACGACCGCCTGGGCGCCGAGCCGTCCGAACGACGCGATCGCCGGAGCCAGCGCCTCGTTGTACTTCGCGATCCGCTCCCGCTGCTCGAACTCGGTGAACAACGGGAACCGGGTGGCGTGGACGTTCACGTGCCCGAACAGCAGCGCGGCGATTTCCGGTTCGACCGCCGCATTTCCTGATGGCACCACGACACCCAGTCGTGGGGCGGTTGGGTTGACCATGCCGCTGACGTTATGGTCGAGACCTGGTGGAGTTCACTACGGAAGTCCGCAGAATTGCTTGATACATTGAAGACTGCGGGATGCCGAAGGGGATTTTCGCCACATCCGGAAAAGGGCCTCCCGGAACGTCCGGGAGGCCCTTTCACGGGCGGGAAGGCTGGGGGTCAGGCCTTCGCCACCGCGGGTGCCGGGGAGGGAGATGACGGTGCCTCGGCCGCCTTGGGCTTGCGGCGGACGAGCATCACCCCGGCGACGGACGCGATCGCACCGACGTAGAGCGGCCACCCGGCGGGCTCGCCGAGCACCAGCGCGCCGAGAGCGACCGAGACGATCGGGAAGAGGTAGGTGACGGTGGACGCGACGGTCGGGCCGTCCTTGGTGATCAGCTGGAAGTTCAGGACGTACGCGAGACCCGTGCAGATCGGCCCGAGCACGGCGATGGCGATGAGCGCGTCGGTACGGAAGTGCAGCGGCTGCAGACCGGCGAACGGCATCGCGACCAGCAGCAACGCACTCGCGGCTGTCAGCTGCGACGCCGCCAGGGTGAGCGGCGGGATGCCCTTGCCGGCCAGGAACTTGCCCATGTAGGCGAAGCTCGCGCCGAGGCTGACCGTGCCGACGACGAACGCCACGATGCTGCTCGTGCTGCCCGCGGACCCGGCGTGCCACGGCGCGGCGATGATGATCGTGCCGGCCATGCCGAGCACCACACCGCCGATCTTGCTGGCGGTCACCTTGCGGTCCTGCCCGAGCACGTACGCGCCGACGATCGTCCACAGCGGCGTCGTCGAGTTGACCACGCCCGCGACGCTCGACGACCCGCCCTGCTCACCCCAGGCGAAGAGCACCCACGGAATGGCGTTGCCGAGCAGCGCGGCGATCGCGAGATGCCCCCAGATCGGGCCGAACGAGGGCAGTTTCCCGCCCCGGCGGTAAACGAACGGCAGCAGCACGAGCGCACCGAGCACCAGCCGGGCGAACACCATCTGCACGGGCGAGAAGGTGAATCCGGCGATTTTGATGAAGAGGAAGACCGAGCCCCAGATGAGGCCGAGCGCGATCAACCTCACCAGGCTCATCCTGGACACGGCAGCAGACATCAGAAATCTCTGTTCCTCACGTTGGGAATCCAGACCGGAGAAGTTCTGCTACGAGCTTCACACGCGCGTGAGGGAAGTTCCATCGAGATTTTCCGCTCTCAATCGTGCAGAGAAACTTCACGATCCGCCGCTTTCAGTTCGGCGGCCGCGGTCAACGCACCCAGCACCGCCGCCAGATGCGCCGCGTCCTCACTCCCCCTGCGCACCGCCGCGAACACGTGCCGGGTCGGCTGCTCGGCGTCGAGCACCCGGATCACCACGTCCTCGCGCGGCCCGGCGTTGATCAGCCGCGGCACCAGCGCCAGGCCGAGGCCCAGTGCGACCGCGCCCAGCGTCGCCTCCCAGTCGCCGATGTGGTGGACGATCTCAGGCGTGAACCCGGCCGCGATGCACGCGGCGAAGGAGATGTCGCGGCACGTCCCGGTGTTGGAGAAGATCCACGCCTCGTTCGCCAGGTCCGCCAGCCGCACCACGGGCGCGTGCGCGAGCGCGTGGTCGACGGGCAGGGCGACGTCGAACCGTTCGGCCAGCAGCGCGACGCGGTGGAAGCGGCGGTCGGTGGCCGCCGGGCTGTCCTTGGACTCCAGGCTCAGCACCACGTCGACGTCCCCGCGCACGAGCTGGTCGAACGAGTGCGGCGGATCCGACTCGACGAGCCGCACCACGACGCCGGGGTGGCTGTCGCGGAGCTCCCTGACCGCGGGCAGCACGAGGCCGGACAGGGTCGCCGCGAAGCCCGCGACACGCACCTCTGCCACCGAGCCTTCCGAGTACGCGAGCAGATCCGCCTGCACGCGCTCCAGCTCGGCGAAGATCTCGTTGGCACGCCTGAGGAGCACGCGGGCGGCATCCGTGAGGCGAACCCGGCGGCCCACCGGTTCGATCAACCGGACGCCCGCTTCCTTCGACAGCGCCACGAGTTGCTGCGACACCGCGGACGGGGTCAGGTGCAACGCCTGCGCGACGGCGGCGACGGTGCCGCGTTCGTCGAGCTCGCGCAGCATTCGGAGTTTGCGGACGTCCAGATCACCCATCAGCACAGCTCCCAAGGCTCCGAGATCGACACCACTCGACCGTCAACCGCTCCACCCGCGCCCACTCAGCGCACCCCGCCGGTCTCCAAGTCAACGATCTCGGCGGCTACTTGTTCCAGCAACCCCAGGTAGTGCTCGGCGGGCTTGCGCACGGTCTCGCCCGGATATGTCGTATCCAGAACAATGTGCGTGGCCCCCAACGACTTCAGCGCGTGCAGGTCGCCGCGGAGCTGCTCGGCCGTTCCCTCGCCGAGGATGCGGCTGTGGTCGGGCAACGACCGAGACGTGATCCTCAGCTTGATGCGCGGCACCAGCGCGGGCACCGGGCGTTCCCGCTGCTCGGCGACGCGCCGGAGCTGCGGCATCCCGATCTGCTCCAGATACCCCGGTGGCACCGACGTCGGATGCCACGCGTCGCCGTACAGGACGGCCCGCCGCATCGCACCCGTGCTGTGTCCGCCGACCCAGACCGGAATCGACCGTGCGGGCCGCGGCCCGGTCGCCACCGGCCCGAACTTCACGTGCGAGCCATCGAATTTCGCTATGTCGTTGGCCCACAACGCCTTCATCGCGCGCAACGACTCGTCCGCGACCCGGCCGCGTGACCGGTAGTCGGCTCCGACCGCGGCGAACTCGGCGGGAGCCCAGCCCGCCGCGACGCCCAGCACCAGCCTGCCGCCGCTGAACTGGTCGATCGACGCGGCCATGCGCGCCATCAGCAGCGGATGCCGGTACGGCAGCACGATGACGGTGGTGCCGAGCTCGATGCGGGTGGTCTGGCCCGCGAGCCACGACAGCGTGGCGAACGGGTCGTAGAACGGCGCGGGGAAGAGCCGCTCCACGTCCGGCGTGAGCGCGACGTGGTCGGACACCATCGCGAGGTGGTAGCCGAGCTCTTCCACAGTCGTCACCCAGCGCAGGATCTCGCCGGGTGCCGCGCGGTCGCCGTAGTTGGGGACGTTGACGCCGAATCGCATGTGCAGGTCCTCCGTCACGCGGCCAGGGCGGAGGCGAGCTGCGCCCTGCGGTGGATGCCGAGCTTGCGGTAGATGCTGGTGATGTGCAGCTCGACCGCGCGGACCGACACCCGGAACTGGGTCGCGATCTCCCGGTTGGTCTTGCCGCCCACGATCAGCGCGGCGATCCGGTGCTCGTGCGCTGTGAGAGCGCGACCAGCGACCATCGCGGCACGGGCGATGCGCGGCCCGTTCTCGATGCGGGAAATCAGCGAATCAGCAGAACTGCCCATAGTGAAACCCAATTGCTGCGGTTCAGGATCCCTGCCGACCGGCAGTTTCAACCCACCGACGAGCACGTGCCACTCGCGAATCCGGACGCTTCGCACCAATTTCCCTCGTACATAAGGGTCACCGTCGACCAAACGGCGCAAGGCCCTGTCATCGGCCGCTTCGCACAGCATCAACCCACCCGACTCGTCCGTGTACAGGCCGCCCCCCAGCAGCACGCCCCGCACGGCGAGGTCCTCCCAGTACCTGCGATGAGCAGGCCGGGCGACCCCTAACCGCTCGTCCTCTGTCTCGAACACCATCTCGACCACGAACCTGGCCATGTGCGGATCTCCCCCTGCAGGACCGTCAACCGCTGTAGTGAGTACGCCAGTACAAACTTGAACGCAAGACCGATTTTGAGTGTAGAGCTTCTCGTTCCACCCTGCGAGACCGGTGAACTGCGTACTGGCGGCGCACCGGCAATTGCGTACGTTTGGCTTCCAGCGGTCAGCCGCGCTGGCTAAACTTGGCTCCGGGTACATAGTTGTACTTGAAACCACTTTGAACCCGCGGGGGGACCGTGACACACCGCCATGCCTCCATGTCAGACAGATCCAGCGCGACCGCCGGTGATACGCACCGGCAGGTCGCCGTGGCGGGGATGTCCTGCCGCTTCCCCGGTGCGAGCTCCGTCGCCGCGTTCTGGAACCTGTTGACGGGCAACATCGACGCCATCGACGAGATCCCGTTCGACAGATTCGACGTGGACGAGTGGTACTCGCCCGTGCCCGCACCGGGTAGGACGATCTCGCGGCACGGCGGGTTCCTCGCCGACGTGCGCGGTTTCGACGCGGAGTTCTTCGGCATCTCGCCGCGCGAGGCCCGCGCGATGGACCCGCAGCAACGGCTGCTGCTGGAGGTCGCCTGGGAAGCCTTGGAGGACGCGGGAATCCGGCCGTCCGAGCTCGCCGGGCGCCGGGTCGGGGTGTTCGTCGGCCAGGCCACCGCCGAGTACGGCAGGGCCGGCCGCACCGCGGGCAACCACGACGTGCGGCACGCGGCGGGCGGTGAGCTGCGGGCCGTCACGTCCGGCCGGCTCTCCTACGCACTCGACCTGCGCGGCCCGTCGATCGTGATCGACACGGCGTGCTCGTCCTCGCTCGTGGCCGTGCACAACGCCCGCCAGTCGCTGCTCGCCGGGGAGTGCGACCTCGCGATCGCGGCCGGGGTCAACGTGATCCTGCTGCCCGACGACGCGATCGCGTACTCGCAGGCGTCGATGCTCTCGCCGGACGGACGCTGCAAGTTCGGATCCGTGAACGCGGACGGGTTCGTGCGAAGCGAGGGTGTCGGCGCGGTCGTGCTGGAACGGTTACCCGACGCGGTCGCTCACGGCGACCGGGTGCGCGCCGTCCTGCTCGGCAGCGCGATCAGCAACGACGGCAGGGGCAGCGGGCTCCTGCTGCAGCCCGCCGTGCGCGGCCAGGTGGAGATGCTGTCGGCCGCGTACTCCGATGCCGGGCTCGATCCGTCCACTGTGGACTACATCGAGGCACACGGCACCGGCACGAGCGTGGGTGACCGGGTCGAGCTCGAAGCCCTGCGCGAGGTCGCCGGGACGGGCAGGGAGCACCCGTTGCTGCTCGGGTCGGTGAAGAGCAACATCGGGCACACCGAGGCCGCGGCGGGCATCGCCGGGCTGATCAAGTCGGTGCTGGTCGCCGAGCACCGCGTGGTTCCGGCGTCGCTGCACGGCCGCGTGCAGGCCGAGATCCTGACCGGCGGACCGTTGCGGCTCGTCACGCGCAACCTCGGGCTCAGTGCGGAGAAGCCCGTGCTGGGCGTCAGCTCGTTCGGCATCTCGGGCACCAACGTGCACGTGGTGCTCACCGCACCGCCAGCGGCTGTTGTCGCCGGACCCGTTGACCGACCGCGGGTGCTCACGCTGTCCGCCAAGTCGGTTGCGGCGTTGCGCGCCAGTGCGGAGGCATACGCCGGTTTCCTGGGCGAGGACGTGGAGAACGTCTGCTACACGGCGGCGGCTCGGCGTGATCACCACGAGCACCGCCTCGCGGTCACGGGGACGGATCACGCGGAGTTACAGGCGGGGTTGAAGGCGTTCCTGGACGGGGCTGAGGGCGTGGCTGGGGCCGCGGGACCGTCTCCGGCCGGGTCGCAGGCGTTCCCCGGCGGCGGGTTCACCGCGGGCGAGGCGGCGGAACGCCCCCAGATCGTCTTCCTGTTCCCAGGCCAGGGTTCCCAGTGGCTTGGCATGGGCCGTGAGCTGTACTCCGTGTCGCCCGCGTTCCGTACCGCACTGGACGAGTGCGACGCGGCCGTGCGCGAGGAGGCCGGGTGGTCCGCTGTGGACGTTCTGACCGGCGCGGAGCCGTGGCGGGACACCATGGACGTGATCCAGCCGCTGCTGTGGGCCGTGCAGGTGGCGCTGGCCGCGCACTGGAGGGTGTGGGGCGTCGAGCCGGACGTCGTTGTCGGCCACAGCATGGGCGAGGTGGCAGCCGCGCAGGTCGCCGGGGCGTTGTCGGTCCGTGACGCGGCCGCGGTGATCTGCCGCCGCAGTGCGCTCATGCAGGACACCGCGGGCAGTGGCGCGATGCTGTGGGCCGAGCTGTCCGCCGAACGCGCGGAGGATCTCCTCGGCCGGTACCGCGGCGAGGTCTGCGTGGCCGCGGACAACTCCCCCGGCACGTGCGTGCTGGCCGGCCCGGTCGACCTGATGGAGATCGTCGCGAAGGACCTGTCGGAGCTCGCCATCGCGTGCCGCCCGGTGAAGGACGTCGACGTGGCGTCGCATTCGCCGTTGATGGACAAGGTCGCGAAGGCGTTGCGCGAACAGCTCGACGACCTGCGCCCGCACGCGCCGCAGGTCGACTTCCGGTCCACTGTGGAGTGCGGCAGGCGCGAGCTGGACGCACGCTACTGGGCGGACAACGTGCGGCAGACCGTGCGCCTCAACGACACCCTGCGCCGTGTGCTCGCCGACGCCCCGCACACCGTGGTCCTGGAGATCAGCCCGCATCCGGTGCTGCTGACCGCTGTCGGCGAGATCGGCCCGGCGGTGACCGTCCCGTCGCTGGTGCGCGGCGAACCCGAACTCCGCACGATCACCTCGGCGCTCGGGTCGCTGCACGTCGCGGGCGTGCCGGTCGACTGGGAGACGTGGTTCGGCGGCGGCCGGACGGTGGCGCTGCCCGCCTACCCGTGGCAGCACCAGGAGTACTGGTTCGAGTCGTTCAGCACGGCCACCGAGATCATCCGGGAGATCGACACGGCCGCGCTGGGCGTCGCCGAAGCCCTACGTGGACTGCGGTTCCGGGGCCTCACACCACTTCCCGCCGCGGTGCTGCTCGACGCGGTGCTCACGGCCGCGCGCGGTGACCACTCCCTGTGCAACGTCCGATTCCACGAGCTGATCACCGTCGATCCGGACTTCCTGCCGACGCTGACGGTCACGCTGAGACCGGAACGCGGTGGCGTGCGCGCGTTCACCGTCCACGACGACGAGGGCAGGCGGTGCGCGAGCGGGGAGCTGGGCCGCGGTGCGGAGATCAGCACGATCGAGCTGGAGTGGGCGCTGGAACGCTGCCGCGAGTACGTGCGGGACACCGAGTTCCGCGAGCTGGCGACGCGGCACGGCTACGAGTTCGAGGGCCCGTTCCGCGCGCTGAAACAGGCGTGGCGCGGCCAGGACCTGGCGGTCGCGCGGTTCTCGGCCGACACCAGCACTTCTGTCGTGCTGGAGACAGGTCTGCAGGCGGTGCTGCTCGCGCTGGGCTCGTCCGCGGTGCCGCTGGGCGTGGACCGGGTGCGGGTCACGGGCCGGGCGAGCGGCGAGTTCTGGGCCGTGGCACGGCGGCGGCGCGGCACGCCCGTGGCCGACGTGCGGCTGTTCGACGCCGGGCACCGGTGCTTCGCCGAGCTGACCGGCCTCACTGTCCGCGTCGGGACGCCCGCACCGTTCGCGCAGCTCAACGGCCTGGTCGCGAAGCTGCTCCGCACTCGAGCCGCACAGCCGGTACCCGAACCGAGACAGGAACCGGTCGCGCGACCGGACGAACCCGTGCGCGACGTGGTGCTGGGTCACGTCGCGGCCGTGCTCGGCACGACCCGCGACCGCCTCGACACCCGGCGGGCGTTGCGCGACCTGGGCCTCGACTCACTGATGGCCGCCCAACTGGCCGCCCGCCTGAAGAAGTCGCTGGGGAGCACGGTTCCCGCGACGCGGCTGCTCGGACCGGAGAACGTGGGAGCGCTCGCCGACAGCCTGGTCTGAGAACCGGACCCGGCTACTTGCCCAC